>RGGS01000425.1 GCA_010024525.1 Verrucomicrobiota bacterium
TTTTAGGGAGATGATCTCGACGGTCTTAAGCCTTGGATCCGACGGGACGAATTTAGGTGACCTCAAGCAGTTCAAGCGGGTCATGCGTGAAATCCGCGATGCCAACAAGGTCTTCGCTCCCTACCGGGGAATCAAAAAAATTTCGGTCTTCGGCTCGGCCCGGACCCAGCCTACCACCGCCACTTGGAAAGCCGCCCACCGCTTCGGACAACTCATGCAGGAGTCCGGCTATATGGTCATCACCGGCGGCGGAGACGGCATCATGGGAGCGGCCCAAGCGGGAGCCGGCCGCCAACACGGCTTCGCCCTCAACATTGAACTCCCCTTTGAACAGGAACCGAACGAAACCATCCGCGGGGACACCAAACTCTTCACGTTTAAATACTTCTTCACCCGCAAACTGAACTTCGTCAAACACTCCGATGCCATTGCCCTTTTCCCCGGCGGCTTCGGCACCATGGATGAGGCCTTCGAAACCTTCACCCTCATGCAGACCGGAAAATCGGAAATCATCCCGCTCATCATGGTCGACGCCCCGCGCGGAAACTTCTGGAAGACCTTTGAGAAATATCTGCGCGAGCACCTGCTCGGCGACGGCCTGATTTCGGAGGAGGACTTCACCCTGTTCAAGATCACCGATGACCTCGAATTTGCCCGGAGGGAGGTCGTGAACTTCTACTACAATTTCCACTCCTACCGTTATGTGGGCAACGTCATGCAACCCGAACTTGCCTCCCTCGCCCGCCTCTGCGTCCCCTTCAATCGACGCAATCTGGGCAGACTCCGGGCCTTGCTCGATCGACTGAACCAGTTTTAGCTGCTAACGGCTTGGGGGGACCGACGGGGCCCCCATCTCGGTTTCGGAACCTCAATCTCCCGCACCGCCAACTTAACCCGATCCGGCCCCAACGCCTCCCGCAATTTTCCGATCGCCACCAGGCTGGGCTGGATTCGCATCTGCGCCCCCGCCTCCAGCAACACTTTCTTGCCCTCCGCCTCCACCTCGAGCCGCATGGGAGTTTCCCCGGAATGTGCCGCCACGATCTCCTTCACTTTGGCCATGGCCTCACCCGCCAACTGCTCCCGGCTAGGTGCCAGATGCACATGGGTCACCAGCTTGGCCATGGCCGCCTCCAACGTGATGCATTCCGACGTCCGAAGCCTCACCCGCTCCTCGGAGTCCGTATCGACCGAACCACCGACGACCAACGGACCGCCCACTTTCAATGCCATGCCGGCTTCCCGGTACAAATCCGGAAAAATCATGATCTCCATCCGTCCTGTCTTATCCTCCAACATCACCCGCGCGTACGGCTTCTTATCTTTCTGGGTCAGTCGCACCTCCACCGC
>RGGS01000426.1 GCA_010024525.1 Verrucomicrobiota bacterium
GCCGAACACGCCGCCCTCAAAATCGTCCCCAAATCCCAAAGGCCGCAAGGCAGTGAATACTCGATCTGAATAACTCCCTTTTTTCTATTTGTCGTTCCCTGCCGATCCCCGCGAAATTTCCCTTATGAAACCCCATCCTTCCATTTCGGAACTGGAAAAAATGCCCTCCCAGCTGGAGCAGGAATTGCAGGCTTTTTTTCACCGGCAAAAGGAGCGGTATGATTACGGGGAACTGTTTGAGGCCGTATTTTTCGACATGTGCGAATATGTCGGCCGCAAGGGGAAGCGGATACGGCCCCTTCTGTTTCTGTTGACTTATCGCGCACTCGGAGGGCGCAAAAGTCTCCAGGATAAATCATTGCTGCAGGCTGCGATTTCCCTGGAACTGCTCCACGCCTTTGTCTTGGTCCACGACGATCTGATTGATCGATCGGAGAAGCGCCGTGGCCTCCCCACCTTTCACAAGCTGGTGGAGCAGCGCCAAGGCCGCCTGAGCGATGCGGAGAGGACAGGGCAGGGCGTGGCCCTGGTGGTGGGGGATCTGCTGTTTGCCTTGGCCATGGAGACCCTTCAGCAGGGCTCTCTCGGGGAGCGGGAGGAGTCGCAGGCCCTCAGGAAGTTTCTCTCCTACGTGACGGATACCGGCGTGGGTGAAATTTTCGATATTTTGTTGGGATCGCGCGACATCAGCCGCGTTTCCCGGGAGGATATTGAGCGCACCTATTTCCTGAAAACCACCCGATATACCTTTGAGGCTCCCTGTGTCCTGGCCGCGATATTGGCGGGTGCTTCAGTGGAAAAGACGGAGGATCTGGCCTCCGTGATGGAGCCTCTCGGGTTGGCTTTCCAGATCCAGAACGATCTTCTGGAATTTTCCCATCTCGATGGTCGGGACCAGCTTCTCCCCACGGATCTTCTTGAGGGAAAGAAGACCCTGTTGGTGCGGGAGGCCTACGAGCGACTGGGCGAGACGGACCGGTCCTTTTTGCAGATGTGCCTCCATGCTCCGTCCCGCAATGAGGCTTCGATTTCCAAAGTGCAGGATCTTTTGCGCAAGTCCGGTGCCTTGGCGTCGATGCAGGAGCGGTGTGCTTCGCTCTTCCAGGAAGCCACGGATCGGCTGTTACGTTCCCACCTCGAACCCCAGGAACAGGAAGCGGTCTCCCAAGCCATCCAATGGGTTCGCCAGTCGGTTCGGGTGAGCGTGTAGCCCTTTGGTTCACTCCCATCCGGTCTCTTTGGATTTCTCTTTTTCCGCGGCTCGGGCGGTGACCCGGGAGCACGCCAAAACCTTCTCCTTTGCCTCGCATGTCCTGCCGGACGATGTGAGAAAGGATAGCTATGCGGTCT
>RGGS01000427.1 GCA_010024525.1 Verrucomicrobiota bacterium
TGCTGCGTTGGGCCCGTTGGCCGAGTCTCGCTGTGGTGATGCTCGCTGGCGCTTTGGGACTCCTGCGCTGGGGTTGGGGCGGCTGACTCGGGAACCGCGGGGTGCCCTGGATCGGGGGGGATTCCGATTCAGGTGGGTTCAATTCGGTCGGTCGGTCGTCCCCTCGATCCTGCTTGTGGAACCCATGGCATGGGGTTACCAAGACTGACAGTTCCCCCGACGCGATGACCTCTCCCGATCGCCCTGCTGCGCGGCAACGCCAGATCGCATTCACCCTGATCGAGTTGCTGGTGGTGATCGCCATCATCGCGATCCTGGCTGGATTGCTCCTGCCGGCCATGGCCCGCAGTCAAGAAGCGGCCCGGGGTGTGGTCTGTTTCTCGAATGGGCGTCAGATGGGGTTGGCCGGTCAGCTGTACATCCCGGACAACCGCGGACACATGCCCTCCTTCCGGAACTGGCTTTGCGTGAAAGTCGGGGATCTCACCACCGGAAAACTCTATCCCTACGTGGGAGCCAAGCCGGTGTATCTCTGCCCCACCGACCAGCGCGATCTCGCCTCCAACAAGAAGATCTCGGTGCCTTCGGTGGGGGGGCCTCCTGGCCACAAGGGCAAGCGCGATTACAGCTATGCCATGAACTGCGGTCTCTGCCATGAGGAGGAGACGAGTACTTTCAAGGCTCCGGCCGAAACGATGTTCCTCATGGAGGCGGTGATGGCGAAGGACGACTATTCCGGTCAGGCTGGACCGACCTTCGGCAGTCACACGTTGACGATCCGTCACAACAAGCGCGGCCATTATGTGATGTCCGACGGCCACGTGGAACGGATGAATCAGACCCAGAGCATCGCCGCCGAAAAGAAAAAGCGGTTCTGGTTCCCGACCGACAACACCTTGGGCCCCGGTGGCCTGAATCTGGCCAATGGGTTGCAGTGAGGCAATCCAGTGAGCCCGGGTGCAGCCTCGATGGACGCCTCGATGGTCGGTGCCTCCAAAAAGTCGCCCGGCCCGGAAACGCAAAACCCCTTGAAATCCAGGCGCAAAGCCGATCTCAAGGGGTGAAATTCTGGCGGAGAGGGGGGGATTCGAACCCCCGTTACGGCTTTTGACCGTAAACCGGTTTAGCAAACCAGCGCCTTCAGCCACTCGGCCACCTCTCCGCTGGAGCCGGTAGGAAATCATGCGGTCCAACTCAGGGTCAAGTTTTCAGTCCGATCCTTTGGAGATTCCTCTTCGATCGACGGTGGGTGCGGAGGCCTCGGGCCCGGATTGAGCCCCAGCAGGCATTTCAGGGATCCAACCGGAGCCGGTCCACTGAG
>RGGS01000428.1 GCA_010024525.1 Verrucomicrobiota bacterium
CACCCCAGACGGCTCCCCAACTGGGGCTCAATCTGCCCATCCAGGCAGGCAAAGGCTACAGCCTGACCCTGCGGCAACCCCGGGAATTGCCGAACCTCTGCTCCATTTTCACCGAAGCCCGGGTGGCGATCACCCCCATGGGCGATACCCTCCGGTTTGGCGGAACCATGGAAATCGGAGGCCTCAATGAGACCATCAACCCGGTCCGCGTCCGGGGCATCATCAAGTCGGTGCCGAAGTACTTCCCCCGCTTCACGGAGAACGATTTCGAGGGCATCGAACCGTGGTTCGGCCTGCGACCGGTGCCGCCCGACGGGCTGCCCTATGTCGGTCGGACCCGGCGTTGGGCCAACCTGTCGCTCGCCACCGGGCATGGCATGATGGGCATCAGCCTGGCTCCGATCACGGGTCAACTCATCGCCGACACCCTCACCGGGGCTCGGCCCCGGTTCGATCTGACACTGCTCTCGCCCGATCGGCATTCCTGAGCAGCATTCCCGGGGACGATCCCCGGTCGATGACTGGTCGATGCCTCGCAGATCCCCCAAACCGAGAGGCCTCTCAGAAACGGAATGGGGGCCGGCCTTTTGAGCCGACCCCCAAGTGACGGAAGCGAACACGCCTTCACTCAGGCGTCATAACCTCGACGAGGCAAACACCCAGCCCCATCCGCAACCTCGTCGAAAGCAAGCCTCCTTTGCCAACCCTTGAGCGGACAGGGACCAACCATTCCTTCCGACGCGAATCCCTCCGGTTTGCTCAAAGTTTTTTCAAGAAATCTCGCACGCGCACTCGTCCCCCATTCTCCGAGGTGCCTCACCGGGCCGCCGGTTCGGCCAAACGCAACATCACCTCGTTGCGTCGGAACACCGAGGGAGTCCAAGGCGGGTCGAAATACCCATACACAGGCGTGGCATCGGTCACCGAAAGTCCCCGACCCGCCAACCATGCCCGCAACTCTCCCAAAACCGCCACCTCCCGCTCGGAGGACCGGCCCCCGCGAAACCGATAAACAGCAAACCGGCCCGCCGGAAATTCCCGGCGACGCAAGGCCGCATCGTTGGGCACAGGGACGGACGTCGCTGACATTTCCTTGGGCATGACGAAGGCCATCACCCGTGGCGATGACGAGTCCTGGGCTGGAGATCCGGCCATGTAGACCGGTGTGGTCATGGCGATTTTCTGCTGGGACTGATTGCGCCCGGTGATGAATCCGAACAAGCGGCCGAAACTACCGTCCGTATCCCCCATTCCCGACCCCATGGGGGTCTCCACCCATTGCAACGCGGGATACTCCCGGATCTGAAAGGCCCCGTCGGAC
>RGGS01000429.1 GCA_010024525.1 Verrucomicrobiota bacterium
GCCCCCGTCTCCGCCCAAATCCGGCGATATTCTCGCCACCGCTGCGGCCAAAGCACGAACCGACTTAGACACGGCTCTCCGTCAATTAAACGAGACGCGGGAGCAGATCGCCGGGCAAAAAGTTCCGCTTAGCCAGGCCCTCTCCAAGGCAGAGGACGATCTCGCTATCGCCCGCAAACAGTTGGAAACCGCCCAGCGCACGCGGGACATGCGCAATCTTGACCAATCCTCCCTCAAGGCCGAAATCAAACAGCGGGAAGACGAGAACACCTACATGCTGAATCTCCTGAATGAGTTCTCCCGCAACTTCGGGGAAAAGGGCCTGCATGTGTCAGAACGCAAACTGCACCGGGAAAAATTGGATCTGGCAAAAGCGGCACTGGAAAACAACACCACCAGCAAGGAGGGAAAATATCAGCACTCCTTCGCCGTGGTCGACGTCGCCCTAACCCGCCTCGAAGATCTGATCGGTGGAACCACCTACCCCGGGGCGGCCTTGGACGCGAAGGGAGGCTTGGTCGAGGGTAAATTTGCCCTCATCGGCCCGATGGTCCTTTTTTCGAACCCCGATGGAACCGTGGCTGGGTTTGCTTCTGAGGCCAAGGGCTCCAAAGAGCCGGTCATCAAAGGGGCGGAACACTCCCTGGTTTTCGGAGCAGCTTTTGCGTCCTTAATCTCCAAAGGCGAAGGGATGATTCCTTCCGACTTCACCATGGGGCAGGCTTTGCGGAATCTGACCAACAAGAATTCCATTGTCCGCACTTTTATTCACGGCGGGCCGATCATGTGGCCACTGCTCTTTGTGGCGATCGCCGCGGTGATCGTCTCCCTCGAGCGGACGCTGTTCATCTTTACGGAAAACCGTCGGCGTAACGAAGCCCAAGTGGAGCAGATTTTTAATCTTGTGGAAAAAGGAGATCGCGCGGGAGCGATCCGAGTGGCCGAAAGTGCCTCCGACTATGTTGCGCGCGTGCTCGGTTTTGCTCTCGCTCATGCTGAGCTCTCCATCAGCCAGGCCATCAGTAAAGCCTCTGCCCAGGAAATCAAGCGGTTCACACGTGGATTACCCATTCTCGACACCATCATCACCGCCGCGCCCTTGCTCGGGCTGCTGGGAACCGTTACCGGCATGATGAACACCTTCAGTATGATAGGCGGGGACGAACTGGGTGCCCCCGCCGCCATCACCGGGGGTATTGCTGAAGGTCTCATCGCCACCGCTTTCGGCCTCCTCATTGCGATTACCTGTCTTTTCCCCAACAACTATCTCAATGCCAAGGTCGAAGCCGTCCAACACGAAGTGGACGATGCCGGCAGACGT
>RGGS01000430.1 GCA_010024525.1 Verrucomicrobiota bacterium
CAACAACACCACCGTCCAGGGAGGGACCAATTTCTGCGGGGTGGAGCTGGACAATCCTGCCGGCATGACCGTCGGGGAACCCTTCCAACTGGTCATGCACAACCAAACCAATGCCCCCCATGCCCAGCTGCGCAACCTCGCCGGCTCCAACACCGTCACCGGCAACCTGCTCCTTAATTCGGGTGGAGCCCGCTGGGACGTTGCCTGCGGTGCGGGCTACCTGAAAATTGCCGGGGCGGTCAGCAATATCGCATCTGTTTCCACCGCCGACACCTGGCGCACCCTTTATTTGACCGGGACGGGGAGCGGGGAATTCACCGGCACCATGCAGGATACGTCCAACGGACTTTCCAAGTTGAACCTCACCATCCTTTCCGGCGACTGGACCCTGTCGGGCTCGAATAAGGCCTACACGGGAAACACCCTGGTCAGCAATGGGGTCCTACGGATCCAGACCACCCTGGCCTCACCCGTCGAGGTTCGCTCGGGGGCCACTCTGGCCCTGACCGGCACGGGCTCCACCTCCTCCAACCTGACGCTCCACGGAGGAGCCATCCTGCGCCGTTCCCTGGCCAACTGGGCTTCCCCGGGGAACGCCTTCACCGCCTCCAGAATCATCGGCACCAACACCGCCACCAACCTCACCCTCCTCCTGGATGCCAACGGATTAACGGGGTTTTCGTCCACCAATAAAACCGTTCCGATTCTTTTGAGTAGCGGCAATTTTACCAATTTTCCATCCATCACCCTGCAGGTGACCAATTTTATTGGCCGGGGCTCTTGGAGTTTGACCACCAACTCCACAAATCTTTCCGTGGTATACAACGCCGCGGCCATGGATGGATGGATTGCTTCCTACGTTTGGGAGAACGCTTCCTCCCAGGATTCTGCCGATCCGGATGGCGATGGGATCCCCAATCTCTTGGAATACGCCCTGGCAGCGAATCCCCTGTCATCAGGCGTTTCCGAATTGCCCGCTGCTTCTGTGCAAACCAATCGCCTCGCGATCAGTTTCACAAGAAACGTGGCTGCCACGGATTTGACCTACTGGGTGGAAAGTAGCGACAACCTGCTGAATTGGAATAGCCTCGCTCGCGGAACGGGAGGAAATGCCTTTACCAACATGGGGTCGGCCCAAACGGTTTCCGAAACGATCGCCACCAATGGGAAGACTTCGGTGACCGTCCTCGATGGGGTCACCACCACGAACCAAACCAAGCGATTTCTTAGACTTAAAATTACGAAACCTTGATGGCTCTCTTGTGTGGCTGAGCCGCCATCCGGATTAAGCGGCGAATAATATGCATATCTAATTCTTAG
>RGGS01000044.1 GCA_010024525.1 Verrucomicrobiota bacterium
ATGGGCGGCGGTTCCAACCCTACCATCGGCGAGGTCATCCAGAACCAGTTCACCCGCGCCCGCAATCAACCGTTCGGGGCCGCCCTCGGAGTGCTTCTCATGCTCCTCTTTCTTGTCTCTTTTCTCTTTCTTGGCCGCAAGAAGTCCTCTCCACACGCCGCTTAGCGTTTGCCTAGGCCGCTAGCTTGGGGGGACCCATAAAACCTCCAAGCTACTGCAGCACTAACGAAGCCTAATCTTCATCTTAATCCTAAAACCAACCCCCCTTGCCATCCCTGCCCCCCACGCCTACCTTAATAGTGGGAGACCCCTAGACGTGAGTCAGGGTTCCACCTAAAACTTAAGTAATTCAACATCAGGAGGTTATGGCCATGAAAAACGCCCTTGTCTTGGGTACCGGCGGCGTCGGTTCAGTGATCGGTCAGCGCCTCCACACCTATGACTGCTACGGCGATATTTACCTGGGCGACGTGGAGACCCAGTTCGCCGAAATCCTCCACGCCAAAACCGACAACAGTCGATTCAAAGTCGTCAAACTCGACGCCAATGATCCCGTGGCCCTTGCCGCGTTCATCAAAGAAAAGAAGATTTTTGTCACCGTCAACGCCTGCCCGAGTTTCGTAAATCCGTCGGTTCTCACCGCCTGCGCCGAAGCCGGATCCAACTATGTCGACATGGCCTCCGACTGCTATGTCCCACCCGGGGTGAAAAAATACGGCAAGAGCTCCTTCGAGGCTGAAATCGAAAAATACAACGACGACTTTCTAAAAAACGACACCACGGCTGTCCTTTCCATGGGAATGGACCCCGAGGTCGAAGTGCTCCGCTTTCCCGATCCCATCGGTTTCATGAAAACCTACGCCGTCGCCCACGAGGAAGGAGTAAGCCTGGGCATCTACCCGCCCTTCGTGGCCAAGGGCGTGAATTACTCCGTCTTCAAATACACTCTTTCGGACAAGGTGGTGAATATTGCCAAGTCCCTCGCTCTCTTGGATCTCGACAACTGGAAGAAGATGAAAGTCGACGGCGTGGAAGTTGCTCCCGTCCGGGTCGCTACCGCCCGCCTTCCCAAGCCCGCCCAACTCGGCTCCACCGTGGAGGGCTATTCCTGTGTCGGCACCGAGGTCCGGGGCATGAAAGACGGCGTCCGCACGGAATATTTCGTCTACACCATGGACGACCACCGTGAAACTTATCTCCGCTATGGCTACTCCCTGACCGTCGTCCAAACCGGGCTCCCTCCTGCCCTGATCTGCCGCCTTTTGGCCGAGGGAAGAATCAAGGAACGCGGCGTGATGATGCCCGAAGCCCTCGATCCCGAAATCATCATGCGGGAACTGCCCGACGAGGGAATTCCGATCTACGTGGAACAACGCCGGGTCGAGCCCCCCTCCCGCTTCCCTCTGCCGAAAAATAAAAAATAATCTTGGTCGCCCCTGCTTCACGGGGTCCTTTTTCTTTCCCCTGTCCGCGTCAGTTCATGCTTCGTTTTTCTGTCCCTGATCCAAACTTGCATATCCAGCGAAGCCAAATCTTAATCTTCATCTTCATCGTGAAGCCGTTAGCCTTGATGCATGTCCGCTGACGCACTGCTTTCCGGCCTGACCCACATCCATACCCGCGAGGAGTTTGCCAAGAAACTCGCCTCGGGACGCCCTCTCCGCGTCAAACTCGGCTTTGACCCCTCGGCTCCCGACCTGCACCTGGGACACGCTTTGGTTCTGGCCAAAGTGCGACAGTTCCAGGAAGCCGGGCATCTCGCTGTCATTATCGTGGGCGACTATACCGCCCGGGTGGGGGACCCCACCGGCCGTTCCAAAACCCGCCCAGCCCTCGAACCCGAGGTCATCGAGCAAAATGCCAAGACCTATACGGACCAGGTCTTTCAGATCATTGACCCGAAAAGAACGGAAGTCCGTCGTAACGGAGAATGGCTTGCCCAACTTACCTGTGCCGACCTTCTTCGCCTCAACGGCCAGGTCAACGTCGCCCGCATGCTTGAGCGGGACGACTTCTCCAAGCGCCACAAGGAAGGCGTGCCCATCAGCCTCGCCGAGTTCCAATACCCCGTTCTGCAGGGATACGACTCCGTTGCCGTAAAGTCTGATATCGAGCTCGGAGGCAATGACCAACTTTTCAATAATCTCGTTGGCCGTGACCTGCAGCGCCAAGCCGGGCAGGAACCTCAGGTCGTGCTTGTTACCGCTCTTCTGACCGGTACCGACGGAAAACAGAAGATGAGCAAATCCCTTAATAACCACATTGGGATCACCGAACCGCCCGGAGAAATTTTTGGCAAAGTCATGTCCATCCCGGACGAAACCCGTCGCCCAGCTGGTGCAGGAGACCGGCGCCATGGCCAGCAATTCCGAAGCCCGCCGCCTGATCACCCAAGGCGGAGTCAAACTGGATGGCGAAAAGATCGCCGATCCGAAGGCCGAAATCAGCCTAAAGGCCGGCCAAGTCCTTCAGGTAGGCAAAAGGACTTTTTTCCGCATCCGGCTTTAAGGATATCCACTGATTCAGGCCGTTCGGCCCAACCCTTGCCTACCCTTAGGTTAGCTAGATCACCCCCCATGGCTAAAAAAACCAACGATCCTAACAAAGACCTCTATCGTCATTTTCGCTCCATTCCTTGGACGAGGCTTTGGTTGGAAGAGGTGCCACGATTCAATCAGGCCTCCCCGGAAGATAGATTCAAACATGTCACTTTAATTCGAGCCATTGGGGCAGGCTTTGCCGCAGCCAACCAATCCGCCCTCCTCGGGGCTGTCCGTCAATGGCTTCTGTCTCTTTTGCAGGATCCCTCCGAAAAAGTCCGTCGTTACGCCATGAACGCCCTTCCCAAGCTCGGGGCCGGTCGTGCCGAAGAACGGCAACTCCTGGAGTTACTGCAAAAGTCTGATCTCGATCGGGAAAAGAAGTTTCTCGGTCAGGCCCTGAATAAAATAGGTGGGTCTGCCACACTCGACCTCATCCACAACCAAGGAGGCCAGCTTTCGCACCTCACGGAGCAACGAGTCAAAGCCAACCTCGCCCGCCAACAAAAGCCATCCTCCATCCGACTCGACGCCACCCTCCCCTATTCTCCCTCTCTTCGCATCCATCTCCGCTGCCGCACTGGGCTGGAATCTATTTTGGCCCAGGAAATCAAGGAGACGGCCCCCAAATTCCGTACTCTCGTGATCCACCCTGGCCTGCTCACCCTCGCCCCCACTACCCAGTTTAACCTGAACGACCTATATACGCTCCGCGTCTTCTCGACCGCCTCCTTTCTTCTTGGAACCCTCCCCAAAACCGGGGATCGGGCCGAATCTCTCGCCCGTCTCATCGCTTCTTCTCAAAACCGGCAACTTTGCCAGATTTTGACCCATGGCCCGGTCCGCTACCGCTTGGAGTTTATTTCCCAAGGTCACCAACGATCCGCGATTCTTCAGACCGTCCAAAAGGTTTACGCCCTTTGCCCCGACCTCCTGAATGATTCCCGACAAGCCCCTTGGGCCATCGAAATCCACCCCGGCGACCGGGAAGACTGGGTGGAACTGCGTCCCCGACTGACCCCTGACCCTCGCTTTCCCTACCGCCAACAGGATGTTCCCGCATCGTCCTACCCACCCTTGGCCGCTGCCATGGTCCGCTTAGCCGGCCCTATGGCCAACGAGGTGGTCTGGGATCCCTTCTGCGGTTCGGGCCTGGAGTTGATCGAGCGCGCCCGAATCGGCGGAGTCCAATCCGTTCTGGGCACGGACCTCTCCCCCGCGGCCATCGAAGCCGCCCGCACCAACTGGCGTGCCGCCCATATTTCTGGTGTGCGTGCCGGGTTTTTTCAGAAAGACTTTCGCGATTTCATGAATATTCCCGGCTGCCACGCGGGCCAGATCTCCCTTCTGATCACCAACCCGCCGCTTGGAAAGCGAGTCCCCATCCCCAACCTCAGGGGCTTGTTGCAGGAACTCCTCACCCTAGCCTCGGCCGCCATTCGTCCGGGAGGACGAATGGTTTGGGTCAACCCCATCAAAATCAAACCCTCCGACCCCACCCTTTATCAGGAATTTCAGCAGACGGTTGATCTGGGTGGCTTTGCCTGCCGGCTCGAACTTCTCCGTAAGCGTTGATCTGTGCCCCATGCATCAGATGGATGCCCTTGAAACTTTCCACCCCACTTCTCTCCTGCACCGACCCTCTCCCTGATCCTACCCAAGCCAACCGGGAAGGATTGGTGGCCATCACCCTGGAACTCACCCCTCAGCGCCTTCTGGAGGCCTATCCAAAGGGCATCTTTCCATGGACGGAAAACCCTTTCACTTGGTGGTCCCCTGACCCCCGCGGGATCCTGCCGCTCGATCATCTCCACGTTCCGGCACGATTGGAGCGTACCATCCGAAGTGGAAAGTTCAGTTTTACCATCAACCAGGCCTTCGATGCGGTGATCCTCGGCTGTGCCCAACCCGCCAAAGGACGGGAAGAGAGCTGGATTGGTCCCGCTTTTACCTGGGCCTATGGCCAACTTCACCGCATGGGCCATGCAATCTCCTTTGAGGTTTGGCTTAACGGCAAACTGGCGGGTGGTCTTTATGGAGTGAAGATTGGGAATTTCTTTGCCGGAGAGTCGATGTTCCACTTGGTGCGGGATGCTTCCTCGGTTGCGCTGGTTCTGGCCGCACGCGCCTTGCAAGAGAAGGGCTGCCGGCTTTTTGACCTGCAGATGGTCACCCCGCATACCAAGAGGTTCGGGGCGGTCGAGGTACGCAGAGATGAATATCTTAAGCTCCTAAACCATGCAGTTCGGTAGGGCGGGCTCGATGAGCCCGCCTAGATTAAGCCTCAACCGATGACGTTGGGGCTAGTCGCCCCGGCCGGGTCGGGGCAGACCTACCAAAGTTGGAATTTTCAGCGTGACGGTAGGGGCAAGCAGGCCTGGCTGCTTGCCCGATGGAATGTTCAAGATTCAATACCATCGTGCGACCGGCAAGCAGGTCGGCCCTACCACAGTTAAAAACCTAAGTTAAAGCACACCAGTGCGGACTGCTCACCGGGCCATCGGAGGTCGCCATACCAACCGTTTAGAAATCAACTCTCCCGCCTTCCACTTTCCACCTTCCACAAATCAGGCATGCGGAACAATAAGGGACTGACGAGCAACACGATCAACGGCTTGAGCCAAACATCTGTTGCCAGATAGATCGCCTTCCCCATTCCGTCACACATCAAACCGATACAGGCGATGGCGAGGATTGCACCCTTCCACCTGCCCCCCTTCACCTCCCTCCAATCGCTGACGGCGACAAACGCGAGAAGGGGCGAAACCAGCACATAACTGTTGGTTTCTGCCCGCGGATTAAAGATTGTCCAGATCAAGGCCGTGGCAAACCACAAGCCCCACGAGGCGTTACTCACGCCTCCTCTGCGATACTTCCAGAAGATAAACCACAGGGCTGAAATGGCCGCCACGAATCGTGTCAGCGAGTTGAGGGGAAAGGGATTGGGCATCCCTGCTTTCTCCCAAAGCCCAAACAGGTCACTGACCCGCAGATTCTCAGGCGTGTAAGAGTGGATAAGTTTTTCCCAGAAATCGATCCACTGCCCCGACGCATACCCTGGGCTTGGATGAGTAAAACCCACAATGCCAAGGCCCAACAGACAAGTGAGGAGGGGAATCCTGATAGGATGAAATACGGCGAACGCCAACAGCCAGGGAGCCAACGAGATTGGCTTCAAGACAAGGGCGAGCGTTAAAAGAAGGGCGGCGAGATTCCACCGTGAACAACGAATGGCCAGGCAGAGATGGATCAGGGCAGCCGAGAGGGGCAGGTTGGTTTGCCCATTGTGGATTGAGGCAAGGGATGCCGGGAGGGCCAAACATACCATCCATAAAAAGATGGTTCCGGTTGTCCCTGGTTGCCCGTTCCGGGCATACAAAACCTCCGCCAGCCTCCATAAACCCCACGCAAAAAAAACAAATCCAGCCAGTCGCCAGATGATTTCACCGAGAACAGCGGGCGCAAGAAGATGGAAGGGGGTGAAGAGAACGGCAAATGGCGGCGCATAAAGAAAACCGTGCGTTCCCGGTTCATAGATATTCTGCGAAGCCCACCAATGCGCGGAGGCTTGACGATAGTTTGGCACCACCCCGGTTCGTTCAGGATTCAGAATCAGGTAAAGGGACATTCCCGCAAAGACGAAGCCGAGCACTAAGATGGCAACCACGTTCCAACGGTTCCGCATGGGGAATTTCACGCCAAGGGGGGGAAGGAAGCAAGGGAATGATGGGACAACTCAGTCCTGAGTTTTGATCCTATCGATTCGTTCAGCCCATTCGGCTGGGGCAGCTTTTCCTCTTTTCCAAACCGGAATGTTCGAATCACCGGTAGGGCCGATGGTCCCCATCGGCCGATCGATCGGATAACAATACTCAGCCTGTCAATCGGCTGCCCCGACCCGGTCGGGGCAGCCCTACCAAAGCTGGAATTTGATGCTTCTATGTTAGGTAGGGCGGGATCGATGATCCCGCCTAGCCGAAATTTTTAGGCACGGGGCCTTGATCTAGGCGCCCTCATCGAGGGCGCCCTACCTAAGCCACAAACTCGAGACCCAAAAAAAACAAATACCCGGGGCCCTTTCGGATGCTGGGGTCTCTAAACTGACTATGTTCTAAATTTGTTTAGAAGCTGTAGACCACTTCCGCGCCGGCATAGTGTGCGGGACCGCCTGAGCCGCTCACCGCCGGCCCATCAGTCGAAGCGGAGGATCCGCCCACGGATCCTGCACCCCAATCCAACCTGTACTCCGCACGGATCATCATGTTCTCAATCACATGAAAACCCGCCGTGATGGTGTATTCCCAAAGATTGTTTCCCGTGTTGTGTCCAAAACCATCATTTTGGGTTGTTTGCGCACCATTGACGCCAAACTTGCCCGCATTGTTTGAACCCAGGAACTCCGCCCGACTTGCGAGGCTAAACCAGTCGTTGAACTGATATTTGGTGTAGGCGGCGGCCCCGTACCAGGTAGTGGCGCCTGCGGCCCCGGAAAAAGTTCCGAGAATCGCGTCAAAAGCCAAAAGGAGCTTGTCGTCAGCAAATTTGGGAGTCCAATTTCCCCAACTGTCGTAAATCAAGGTGTACCCGTTGGCGTTACTTGCCCCATAGGCCGCGTAGATGGGCTCCGAATTATCCGGAACGGAGAAGGAAGTGTCGTTCTCTGAAGCCGTGCTGTACTGGAAGTTATGGGCCCAATTTGCGTTTCCGCCCGGTGCCGTGATGTTCAAGCCCGCCAGAAGAGCGACACCATCTCCCTGACCCGAAGTCGTGGTCATATTATCGGAGCCCGAGCCATTGGCCACCCCCAGCTTACCGTCCAAATACTCGTCGAATTTATAGCTCGAGAGGACACCGGTGTAATAGAATGGCAGCTGGTTCCAAAGCAACCCAAAGGTCACATTCATATTCACTGGACGCTCCAAAGCCTCATAGCCGAGGAAGGAAACAAATTTTCCCACATTAAAATCCCAACCGTTACCTACAGGGACACGAAAGGTGACGAACGCTTGCTCCAAGAAAAGCGAATTCGAGTCTTGGTCGGCATTGTCAATGGATCCATTCCCCGAATCACGGTTTTTCATGAAGTTCGCATCCTCACCGATCATCACATCCATGCGGAAACCTCTGGCTTGTGCCCGTAAAATTATAGCTATAGCCCGTATCCACATAGCCGCTCAGCACCACCCCCTTTTGAGCTGTCTCAACAAAATTGTTTTGCACGATTTTTTTGGTCTCCTTGGCCGAAACAGAGTCATCGGAGGAATCTGCCCAGACGTGAACTCCCATCCATCCCAGGCACAGCAGGGAAACAAAAGTTTTGGCGTTTAATTTCATAAGACATGACTTTAGGAGACGAATGCAAAGACTGAAAAGTGAATTGTTGGAATTTATAAAGTTTGTATATCTTTTATAATTAAGGCTTTGTAGCCTTGAGAGATCAGATGGGTCACCACGAGGGGAGTAGGGACGGCCTTAGGAGAAACCTTCGTCCGCCCCTACTGGAGTCCAAAACCTTGAAAATTAAACTTCGGTAGGGCCCGGCGGGCCGGGTTTGCGGTCCGCCCGGAGGTCGGACCCTACCCAGCATGTATTTTATCGGTATGGACTGCTCCCCGAACCATTCTAGGACGCTTGGGACTCGCGCCCGTAACTATGATTCAGAGATTGTAATTTCATTATATAGGTAGGGCGGGATCGATGATCCCGCCTAATTGAAATTCCAACCATGCAGCCTTAATCTAGGCGCCCTCATCGAGGGCGCCCTAGGCCTGAAATGTAAATCTCGGTAGAGCCGATGGTCCCCATCGGCCGAT
>RGGS01000431.1 GCA_010024525.1 Verrucomicrobiota bacterium
AATCTCGTTGACGGCTTGGGCAAGGCCGGGATTGGCTTCCAAAGGAAACCCTTGTGCATCCCTGTTGATTCTTCGGAACACCCTTAAGGTTCTACCGGCTCCGGAACCGATTTGTTTGAAGTAACCCGAAAGGGCTTTTTTGACCTCCAACATCTGCAACAAGCCCTGCACTGACTTGGGGGCTTCGGAAAGCGACCTAATTGTGCCAGCAATACCTTGAAAAGACCCCACTTCAGTCAGAAAGTCATCAACCGCTGTTTTTGTTGCAACATTTAAGGTGGATAAAGCCATCTGGTAGGCATTAGCCAGCACCGGCAACTGGCTTGAGAATTGGGCTGATGCCCTAGCCCCCGCCAAAAGATTCTCAAAACCGGATGTGTCCAAGGTGTTCTTTAGGTATTCCAAAGCTTTTTCGGAACGAACCGCATCGGGAATCACCCCTCCCTTTCGGTTTTGAAGGAATTCGGAGAACGCACCCACAAATGAACCAAACCACTCCTCGGTGTCTTTGGCTGTCCGTATGCTTCGGATACTGGTCAGCACTTCCGGAGCGTTGTTGCGTATGTCATCCAAAGCCAGCGTTCCCTTGTTGTTTTCATAAAGGTCAAACAACCGGTAAAGCTGAACCTTGCTTACAGGCGTTGTTCCACGGGGAACAGCCAATGCACTTTCCTTCAAGTCGAAATCAGGCCGAGGGCCGACAGGTAGCCGGTTTGGGTCAGCCAGCGGTTGCACACCGGATGCAACAGAAGGCCCACCGGTTGCCGGGGCAACACCAGCGGTTGTAGGCTGGGGAGCCTCGCTGGGCTTGAAAACCAGCCCACCAGTAGTAACTCCCTCCGCTTCGTTAGCTTCCTTAAGAGCCTTGGCGGTGGCTGAAATCTGCGGGTCTTCGGCCAGAGCTTTTGCAACCTGTTCGGGGCTTGCCCCAGCCGTTTTCAGCTTGTTGGCTTTGAACAGGGCTTTTCCGGATGTAGCCAGCAGATCAAAGGCCGTCCCAAGCAAGATGCCTTCCGCAGCCGACTTCAGCCGTGCAACAAACTCATCGTCCGTGTCGCTTTGGGCAAGAATGTCGGCAAAAGGTATGCCGTGTTCTTCGGCTATGTTGCTTAACCGCTTTGTTTTTTCATCGAAAAAGGCGAAATCCGTGATTGCTCCCGCTGTGGCTGACTGCACCAGAGGATTGGTTGCAATTTTTGTCAGCTTGGAGCCAGCATTGACGACCTTGGCTACCTTACCCACTTTTCCAACCACCCCGATGGCGGGAAGAAAGCCAACCGCAAAGTTTCCAATGGTCTCGGCTATCTCCTCTCCGGTGGT
>RGGS01000432.1 GCA_010024525.1 Verrucomicrobiota bacterium
GATGTTTCCTCCTCCGATGACGATGGCGAGTTGGAGCGAGGGAGAGAGGATGTCGCGGATCTGGTGAGCGAGGCGACGCGTGACGGATTGGGAGAGGTGGTTGCCGGATTCGGCGAGGGTTTCGCCGGAAAGTTTCAGAAGCAACCGACGGCGTGGTTGGGAGGAGTGACCGCGTTCGAGGGAGGCGGAAGATTCCGGGCGAAGCAAAGGAGGAGCGGAGGGAAATTTAAGGGAGGAGCTACGGGCGACGGGATTTTTTGATTTCAGTTTTTTTTGAGTTGGCTTCGGAGGCACAGACTCTTTTCGCCGAGTTTTCAGGTGGGAGAAAGAAGAAAAATCCGGCTGGATCTAAAAAAATAGAAAACAGGCCAAAAGGCGTAAGGGCTAAGATCCGGCTCAGAAGGGCCTTTTTGACTGATTACGATTTCCGGCTCGGAATTGAGTCATAAAATACTAATAGACACATACTTAAAATACAATTTTCAGCTTGGATGGGAATTGTGACAATTGGGTGGCAAGCAAAAATTTCCACTTGATTTTGAACATAACCCGTTCCACATTGTCTGAAGAAGGAGAATGAAAAAAATGAAAAAGATAAACCTCTTGCTCGGAACCCTCTTGGCCACCGTCGCCCTTTCCCATGCGGTGGATAGCTATAGTGAAATCGTCGGTTACAACACCTCAGGTGTTCCCGCCGGAAAGATGACCATGGTTTCATTCCCTTTTCTTAAGCAGGAAGTATACTCCGGTGCTTTTACATCAAAAAGTGGCGCGGTGCTGAACTCTTCTGGTTCAAGTTTTGATGCTAGTTTGATTTCCGCAAAAAACTACGCTGGTGAACCTCTTTATTTCATTGAAATAACTTCGAACAGTAACGCCACCTCTGGTTTGATCATCGACATTTTGTCCGCAACAAGCACAACGGTAACCGTCAGCACTGGTGATGCCGCTTCTTTGACTGGGACTGAAACTTTTAAGATCCGCAAATACCTAACTTTGGGCGATGTGTTTGGCGACAACAACTCGGCAGGCTTGAAGCAGGGTCCAAGTATTGCGGAAGCCGACATTGTTTACACTTTGGTAAATGGAAACTGGAAACAGTACTTTTATTATGATGACCAGGTTGGTTTTGATCCCACGCAATGGGCTGATATTAGCCAATTGGGGGATGCGAAAGATGCGAGGATTGATCCTGACCAAGGAATTTTAATTTCGAGAAAAACAGGCAGCGGAGACGTGAGCTTGCGGGTCACAGGGGCAGTGAAATCGAGCCAAGCCAAACGCAACGCCACCAAGACCGCAAAGATCGCAAGCACGATC
>RGGS01000433.1 GCA_010024525.1 Verrucomicrobiota bacterium
ACGCCGGCACCGGTCACGCTGAGAGGCTTGGCGGAAATGTTGGCGGTGAGGTTGGGTTGCGAGGAAATTGTGTAGTTCGAACTGGGGGGCGTAAAGTTGCCGGAAGGCACCAAGCTTTGATTCGTTCCCACGTTTTTACTGGGGAAGGCCCACGTGATGTTGTTTGTCACCGCGAAACTCTCGTTGTTAACCAGGTCTTCATAGGAGGGCGTTCCTATCACCGACGCATTGGTGTTTCCATCGTAGACTTTGCCCGCGGCCATTAGCCTGCCCACCGTGATCGACTTGGGTGCCACGCTGTTCCCGGCGGCGGTCGCGAGGGTCACGGTGGCCGCTCCTCCCCCGCTCACCGTGATGGTTTGCCCGTCAAAACTACCACCCGCCTGGGCAGAGGCAGCCAACCGCACATGGATCGTTGTGCCCCCCAAGGCACCGGATTCCGGAGAAAGGGTTAAGGACGATGAGAAAGTGAGGTTATTCGTCGAAATTTCAAACCCCGCCGGGGCCGCGACACTCACAGTGCTGGTCAAATACTCCCCGGAAACGGTGAAACTGGTCGATGCGGAAGGTGATCCATAGGTCGTGCTGAGCGCGGCAAGACTGCCGGAAATAAACAGTTGCGGCGTTGTCTGCACACTGGCGCTGAGGGTGGGAGCTTGGGCGGTCTTGTAATCAATCGCCCCTCCGCTGTTGTTGTAAGGGTAAAGGCGGAAGGTGTAATTCTTGTCTGTGGAAAACCCGATAAACGAACTGTAACTGCCGCCCCCTGCACCCAGATTCACCGCGCCGGAACCGTCGCTGACGTTGAAGTCATTCGCAACCGGCACACCATCTCCGGGGTTATTCAGTGCGCCGTCGCTAATCATCAACAGGTATCCATCCGCCCCCACCGGTGTCCACTGGACTGGAATATTGGTGGAGCTGATGGTTCCCAAACTGAAATCGCTTGGATGTTGCCCGGGTTCCCCCTTGAGGGTGGTGAAGGTCAAGGAATCACCATAGGAGGTGCCGCTTGCGTTCACGGCAAAGGCCCGGAAATAGTACAGGGAGCCGGGGTTGAGGCCGCTAGCTTGTTCATTAAAGATCCCGCTGCCGGAACCCGCCATGACTTCCGTGACGCTGGCCGCTCCTCTCTGGGGCGCGGTATCGACGAGGCTGAGCAGGAATCCCCTCGCGGTGACGCCCGAAGAGCCCTCCGTGACGACGTTTCCGCTAAGCGTGGCGATTACCGCACCGATCGCCGTGGCGTTGGTGGAAGTGACAGTCGGAGGCGTGCTGGCGGGGGCCAGGACATTGACAGTGCGCGTGGCAGTCCCGACG
>RGGS01000434.1 GCA_010024525.1 Verrucomicrobiota bacterium
GGCTTTGGGCTTTGGCGGTTCCACCCTTCACCTCATCGAGACCCGCCAAGAGAAAGAGTTCCTATCTTCCTTCCTCGCCAAAGCCCAAAGCCAACTCAGCCACCCGATCGACCATTTCCTCACCCGCCCCGCCTGACCCCCAAGCCCAATTTTTGGGGTCAGAGGTGCTGTTCCAAAATCCACTCGCCCTACATTCGCCTTCGACCGGAAATTTTTGTGGGGCGGGCTTTAGCCCGCCATCTTCCCGATAACCTGGTTTCACCCCGCCACGGGATCCGCCTCCAGAAGCTGGTCCTTGCGATACCGGCTCACGCCGAAAATGCTGAAACTGATCACCCGACCCTGTTCATCCACCCGCTTCATCACCGCATCGTGGCTCCTCCGCCTTGACGCTGGCGGCCATTGCACCAATGATCCCGTAATTATGCATTGCATAATCACGCTAGTACAGTAGTTTTGTAGCATGATTCCAATGAAGATCCCTCGCCTTTTACGGGTTCCAGAGCACTCCTTTTTTTTATTTGGTGCTCGTGGAACCGGCAAGAGTACTTGGCTGCGGAATCAGCTTCCCGAGGCCCTCTATTTGGACCTGCTGGACACATCCCTCCAGTTGGAGTTGATCGCTCAACCGGGTCGTCTCGAAGGAATGCTGGGGAGGATGAGGCCCGGGGATTGGGTGATTCTCGACGAGGTGCAAAAAATTCCGCCTTTATTGGACGAAGTGCATCGTTTGATGGAAACCAGAGGCCTGCGTTTTGCTCTCTGTGGCTCTTCGGCGCGGCAACTGAAACGCGGGGGTGCGAATCTTTTGGCGGGCAGAGCCATCACTTTGCACATGGAGCCATTCAGTTCTGCAGAAACAAAAGAGGCGTTCGATCTTCAATCTGCCCTGGAATGGGGGCAACTCCCGGTTCTGGGCGGACAAGTTGGGCTCGAGGCGGATATCCTGTCGGCCTATGTCTCAACCTATTTGCGTGAAGAGATCAAAGCGGAGGGAGCGGTGCGCAATTTTGCGCCGTTTGTGCGCTTTCTCGAGATCGCCGGACAATTGAATGGACAAGTGCTCAATGTCGGCAATGTCTCGCGCGAAGCTCAGGTTCCGCGATCCACGGTTGAAGGCTACTTCGAACTGTTGAAGGATACCCTGCTGGGATTTTTCCTGCCAACCTACCGACCGGGTCTGAAGGTCAGGGAGGCCGTTCATCCGAAATTTTATTGGCTCGACTCCGGGATTGCCCGGGCCTGCGCAGGCCTCCTGCGGGATCCTGTGGCGGCGGATTGGCGCGGGGCAGCACTCGAGACGCTGCTATTTCACGAGT
>RGGS01000435.1 GCA_010024525.1 Verrucomicrobiota bacterium
GACACCATCCTGACCGCGGCCAACACCTACAGCGGATCGACCACGGTGGCCCGGGGTGTCCTCCAATTGAACGGCAACGGATCGCTTGCCAACAGCGCGGTGAACGTGGCGGGCGGGAGCGCCAGCACCCTGGCACTGAGCAACCTGACCACCGGCTCGGCGCAGGTGGGGTCGCTGGCTGGCATCACGGCCAGCAAGGTGACCTTGGGGACGAACACATTGATCACGGGCGGGGACAACACGAGCACGACTTTCGCCGGGGTGATCAGCGGCACGGGCGGCAGCCTGACCAAAGCGGGCAACGGCACCATGACCCTCACCGGGAGCAGCAACAGCTACACCGGGACGACCACGGTGAGCGAGGGGACGTTGGTGATTTCCAAAACCAATTTTACGGCCACGATCACCCCGACCACCATGTCGGTCGCGTTTAGCAACGCGCCTGACACGAACATATCATATAAGATTTTGACGGGGCCGTTGGTCGGGGGAAGCACGAATGTGACCGTCACCAGCCCATCGGGCTACACCGGATCCTTCGACACCAACACCGGCATTTTGACGGTAACGGCGCAGTCGGCCGGACCCACGGATGGCTCCTTCTCCGGTTGGCTGGCTGGAAGCACGCCCTCGGCGGAGTTGCTTCTGCAGTACGCCTACGGGGCCGCTTCCGCGACCCAGCCGGTGAGCCGGTCCAATTTGCCCGTGGGTAGCGTGAACAGCAACGGATTGTCCCTGACCTACTATGTTCGCAAAAACGCCACCAACCTCGACTTGGTGGTGCCGCAATGGCACACGAACCTGACGGAAACGAACAGCTGGTCGAACGTGGCTGGCAATAATATCACCACCAACCCAACCACGGTCAGGGTGGACGGGGTGGATTTGATCGAGAAGACGGCCACGGTGCCGGTGGACGGGGCAAGGAAGTTTCTCCGGCTGAAGATTGCGGAGTAGGGGTCTGGTTGTTTCCAATAGAAAGCGAATGTGAGGCGGGCTTTAGCCCGCCGAGCTGAGGATTTGAAAATTTAAGCTTTGGCGGCCCTAGCCTCCGTCGCCAAGGCTATGGAGGCTCCAGCCCGCCATACAACTATTCATGGATGGCGATAGCAGCAAATGATGTAAAGCGTTAATCATCAACATAAAAAGGTTACGCTCCCTCTAAATTCACCCATTGAAAAAAACAAACACCGTGCTTATATTCCAATTGAGGGAGTAATTTGAATCTTATTTTCAACATTATTACTTTCAGGCGGTCTAAAGGGTAGAAGTATGGACCACTCCTTCCGGTTTCTGCAGGTGGCAAGCCTTCTCGGGCT
>RGGS01000436.1 GCA_010024525.1 Verrucomicrobiota bacterium
TCGTTCCTGCCATGGGCTCGCACAACGGGGGCACAGCGGAGGGACAGCGGGAGATGGTTGAGTCCCTGGGGCTTACCCCCGAGGCCACCGGCATGGAGATCCGCTCTTCCATGGATTGCGTAAAAGTGGGTACGGTTGCGTCCGGAAATGTTTGGTTGGACCGGCACTGCTTCCAATCTGCCGGAGTCCTGGTTCTAAACCGGATCAAACTCCACACCTGTTTCGCCGGACCGGTGCAAAGTGGCCTGACCAAGATGATGGTGGTGGGTATGGGCAAGATTCGTTCCGCCGAAACCTTTCATTCCGCCCGACCCGAAAAAATGCCCCGGATTCTGGAGGAGATGGGCTCCCTGCTGGTGAAATCCGGCAAGATTTGGGGCGGGCTGGCTTTGCTCGAGGACGGCTTCGATGAGACCGCCGAAGTTCACGCTCTATCCGGAAGCGAGATCCTGGAAAAAGAGCCGGCATTATTGGAGCGGCATCGCCACTACTTCCCCTCTCTTCCCTGCGACGATCTGAATGTCTTGGTGGTGGACGAAATCGGCAAGACCTACAGCGGCACGGGGATGGACACCAATGTGATCGGCCGGCGGGGTGTGCACGGCTTTGAGGATTTGACCAAACCGAAAATCAGCATCATTGCGGCTTTGGGGCTTACCCCCAAGGCCCAAGGCAACGCCCTAGGGGTAGGTTTAGCCGACTTCATCACCCAGCGGTTGCGGGATGCGATCGATGAAAAGAAAACTTTCCTCAACGCCCTGACCACCGGGGATATGCAACGCATGGCGATTCCCTGCACCCTGAAGGATGACGAGACATTGGTGGCCCAAATCCGCCAACGCTATGGGGACCAGCGTTGGATGTTGATCCCCAACACCCTTCACGTGGAGAAAATCTACGTGAGCGAAGATTTAGCCAAGGATCTTCGAGATCACTCGAAATGCCAGGTATCCACCCGGCCTACCCCTTTCTCCTTCAGCCAAGGCCGCCTCTCGCTTTTCCGGTAGTTGACTTGGCGGATTTTACAGCCTGCGGTGGCTTGCCGTTGGAAACTTTCCCAAGCTATGATTTCCCTCTCGGACGCTTAGCTTAGCGGTAGAGCGCCTGCTTCACACGCAGGAGGTCACTGGTTCGATCCCAGTAGCGTCCAATCAGTATCCCATCACCCGCAGACCCGGCACCCGCGCCATCTCCCCCACGTTTCGCGTCAACAGGGGAGCCGATTTTGTCAGCGCCGTACACGCGATCCAGAGATCGTTGCTTCCCACCAACCGGCCCTGTTGCCGCAATCCGCGCACCACCTTTCCGTAAATCTCCGC
>RGGS01000437.1 GCA_010024525.1 Verrucomicrobiota bacterium
CTGACGCTGAACAACACAAACGGCAATGCAACAGACATCGGTAACACCGGCGGTGCATTGACGCTGACAGGTTTATCGGTCGGTGTGACTGGTGACATCACGGCTAACAACAACCTGACGGTCACGGGCGCAACGACGCTGAATGGAAATGTAAATCTCGGTGACGGTTCGCCAGATCAAATCACGGTCAACACCGGAGCTGGAGCAGATCTGTCGATCTCGGAAAGTGGCCTGACTCGAGCCGATGACATTGTCATCAACACTGGATCTAGTAAGACGGTAACGATGGACGGTGGCCTGTCGGTAGCCAAGTCGGCTGCAGTGACAGAGAATTTGACGGTGAACGGTAATGCCACGTTGGGAGACGACAAGGTTCTCGATGTGGTAACAATCAAGGGAGTTACAGACGTCAAGGGTAATGCGACGATCAACACGTCGAACGGCGATGGAACGACGTCGATCGGCAACACGGGCAATACGTTGACGCTCGATGCATCGACGATGACGGTTGGCGCCACGACGATCAACACAACGGCTCCGACGATCACGACGACATCAGCAACGTCGAACACGATCAACGCCACAACACTGACGCTGAACAACACAAACGGCAATGCAACAGGCATTGGTAATGCCGGCGGTGCTCTGACACTAACGGGAGTAACCGTCTCCGTTACAGGCAACACAACGCTGAATGACAACCTGACGGTGACGGGTACGGCGAATCTTAACGGAACGTCGAACTTGAATGGAAATACTACGCTCGGTAATGCCGACGGCGATCAGATCTTGGTGAATACTGATGTCCAAAACGACCTGTATTTGTATGAGGGGGGTGTTTCTCGGAACGGTGATATCTTTATTAACACCGGGTCGACGAACAAGGTGACACTTGACGGAAGCCTCGAGGTATCCGAAAGTTTGACCGTCAACGGCAACACGACACTTGGTACGACCAATGCCGATGACTTTACGCTGACCTCAAGTGGTCTGAATGTCGCCACCTCCGGTGTCATCACCGACGATAACAGTGCCGTTGAAATCCAAGATGACCTCAGTGTTAGCTCCGGTGATATCGACCTCGACGTCACTGGCAACAACCTCTCTATCATCGGCTTAAATGCGGGCTCTGTTACCGACGAGCTGCTTCTCATCGATCCCGGTACGGATGTGGTAAAGCGCAAGCCCCTTTCAGACCTGCTTGCAGCCGATGCCGGTATCACGTACAATGAGAGTGGCTCTGGCAAGATGCGTCTGGGTTCGGCCAACGGAAACGACAACCCACTTCTTGCCGATCGGTGGATCAATCTTGAT
>RGGS01000438.1 GCA_010024525.1 Verrucomicrobiota bacterium
TCTTTGATTTTTTCTTGCAATGACGTATCGCATTGATCCTCCGTGGGTAATTTGAGGATATGCATCAATTAAATCAAAATTATATTTTCTAAATATCTCTCTCACAGAAAGTAAAGAGAATATATATATATGTGCGTCATATATTTGATCATAAGAAATTTTTTTAAACATTGAACCTAAATAAGGCTCTTCAAAAATGAAAACACCATTTTTTGAAAGAACTGAATCTATTCCTTTTATTAAGTCGTTTAAGTCTGGTATGTGGCAAATTACATTTGCCGCAAAAACTACGTCAGTATTATTCTTAAATTTATTAAGATTCTTTGCATTATTTTCATTAAAAAAATCAGAAATCATATTTAGCCCTTTATTTCTAGCAACCTGAGCTATTTTTTTAGATGGTTCAAAGCCATAGTGAATAATATCTTTTATTTTAAAATTTTTAAGAAAAGACCCATCATTTGCCCCAATCTCAATGACCCTCGAGGTGCTCTTTAGATAATTTTTTTTAATCCAATCAGAAAAAACTTTAAAATGATTTATCATGTAATCAGATTTACTAGTATAAAACGGATAATCATCATTGAATATATTTTGAGATACTGGATGATCATTAACCTGAAACAAATAATATTTTTCAGAAAATCCAACTTCTAAATCATAAAAAAACTCATTGGCAAATTGATCTTCAGTTAAAAATTGATTAGCCATGGGCATTTTGCCAAATGACATGAACGGTGAAATTTTTTTTTGTGAAAATTTACATTTCATGATTTAAATCTTTTGAGGGGTCATAAAAAAAAACAGGCCACTGAATACATTTATAATATTTAGTAAACCAGTAAGAAAGATATCTTTCACCAAGATAACCGTAAATTCTTTTATTATAACCCCAGTGATCATTAAGTCCAAACTCTATTTCACATTTTTTTAACCAAGGTATTACCGAGTTATAGTATTTTTCAATGATATCTTTCGATCTACTTATAAAAATATTCCCTCTATTAAAAGAATTTTTTAAGTTAACAAAATCACCAAAATCTTTTTTTTCGCACGGGTCTAGTAATGTTATAGCTTTTTTTAAGATTTCTTTGCCATGAAAAACATCAAAATGGAATTTGATACTTATATGATTATTTAGATAAGATTTAAAATTATCAACTAATGAACTAATTCCACCATTTTTTATAATTTTACTTAGTTTTAATTTTTTACCTAAACACATCTCTTCACCTACGACAACATCATAATTGTTCCACAGTGGGTTAAATTCTCTTAATACAAAGTCCTT
>RGGS01000439.1 GCA_010024525.1 Verrucomicrobiota bacterium
CGGTGGCCGTGCCGTCGAACACTTTGTCGTCGGCGTCGAGGGTCGCGATCGACACCGCCTTGCGGCTCACGTCGCCGGTCAGACCCGCGGCCAGATCGAGTTCGTAATTGGCGGCATCACCACCGGTCAGACTCAATCCGCTCAGCGTCACCGATTTGTTCGTCCCAGCCGCCGCCGAGCTGTACACGCCGCTCACGGTGCCGGCAAGGTTGACCGTATCGCCGCCGATCACTCCGGAGAGAGTCGGTGCTCCCGTCACCAGCGCGTTGGTGTTCTGGTTGTAATCCCGCGCCGTCACACTCAGGCCCATGACCGTTAACTTCTTCGGCGTGATCGTGCCGGTCACTGAAGGCGCGTTGGAGAGGACGTAGTAGTCCGCCGTGGCGCCGGCCAGGTTCGTGTGGGTGGTGATCGTCCGGTTGGTGCCGACCGACTTGTCGGCGTAGGTCACCGGGGTGGCGTAATCGTAGGCCACGTCATCGCTCCCCACCACCCCGCTGAAGACCACGTTGCTGATGGTGGCGGTGGCCGTGGCGTCATACCCCCTTGTCTCCCCCGCCACGGAAACCACGGCCAGGCCCTTGCGCGGAATAACAAAGTTGGTGGTGGCTGCTCCCGGCAATCCGCCGGCGTTGATCAACGTGGCTGTCACATTGTACGAGCCCGGCACCACCGGGGCGTTGGTGGAGTTGTAGGGGGTCCCCTTCACGTCCGTCCCCTGGTAGGTGTAGGCAAAGTCCGCCAAATTCACCACGTTACCGTTGGTGTTGGTATAAATGGCACTCGCGGTGAAAGTCTTGGCCGATCCGTTGTATTCAAAGCTGGCCGGGTCGGTCAGCGTAATCGTGGGCAGAGGAACTCCCGCCGGCCAATAGATCTCCAAGGTGTTTGTCGCGGAGCCTTGGTAGTTCACGTCATCCACCTCCGCCACCACGGAATAAATCCCCAAGCTAGCCGGCACCACGGTGCTGCCGTTGTATTTCAGCTTCAGGGTCAGGCCGGCGGGGGTGGAACCGGTATTGGTCGCCGCGATCGGGAATCCGGTGAAGAGGTTGCTCTGCACACCCACCGTCACCGTGGCCGCCGCCTTGGTCACCACCAGGGTGTTCGTCCGGCTCACCGTCTCATAGTTGGCCATATCCGTCGGGTAGAAGGTGGCGATCAGCTTGTTGGTGCCACCGTTCAGCACGGCCCCGTCCGCCTGATTGTAGGTGATCGATCCCACCGCCCCGGAGGTCTCGGTAGCCGTCAGCTCGTTGTTCGTGCTGATTGCCGTTCCGTACGGGATTG
>RGGS01000440.1 GCA_010024525.1 Verrucomicrobiota bacterium
ATTATATTCCTTTTGTGCTGTTTGTAGCCAAGCCAATGCCTGTATGCCATTGCCTTCAAACGAGCCGGGGCGGGTTCTAGGCTTCCATACCCCTGCTCTGAATAAGGGTATGCCCTGCTGCGCAAGTGCCTGAGCGGTAAGCAATACTTGCTGCTCAGACTCGGCACTACAAGGACCAGCTATTACAAAGGGTTTGGTGGTGGTGAACATTGACATAGCACAAAATTACACTATTATAGCATGCTTTGGGGAAGGCTATATAGAATGCTTACATTGATATATTATATATAGTTGATGTTGCTACTAGGCTTGCTTGTTAAGATACTCTTGTATGCTTTCTATATGAAATGGCTTAGATATAAAGCCCGATACAAAGTCGTATCCCATGGCTTGTGCTTCATCCGCTTCAGATAAAGAGCTGGTGAGCACATATAAGGTCACTAGCTTGGATAGGTTGTGAGACGACTTTATGGCATCGAGTATATCCCAACCTGTGACTACCGGCATATATAGGTCTAGCAATATGAGAATGGGGGTATTGGCTACATTGTGGAGTGTATCCAAGATATACTGTAGGGCCAGCTTAGAATTCTCGAAAGTGATGACTTCCGTGTTCTGTAGCTTTCTATCTATATTGGTTTTCGTAATGATGTTGCTTACATAATCATCATCTACTACCAAAACCTTTAAAGCAGTATCCATAGAATGGTTTTTAAACATGTTGTAATAAGATATGCTTCTGATGGTCGCTGTTATGGTAATACATCTATTATTTATCCATTAGCAAAACTCCCATGTATAGTGGGCCAGAGCAACATTCCTAGCGCTCTAAATTATCTATTTTTAGCGAATTAGGTTGTAGTAAAAATAGTACAGCGCCAAACTTACCGTTTAATAGAGATAAGCATGGCGCTGTATATTATAGGAGGTATTAAATTACTTTTCTAGGATTTCTTTCCAAAACTTCGTCTACCATACCATAGGCTTTGGCTTCAGCTGCGGTCATCCAGTGGTCTCTATCACTGTCTTTTTCCACTTGCTTCATGGTTTGTCCGCTATGAGCAGAGATGATTTCATATAGTTCTTTCTTCAACTTACCTATTTCGCGAGCGGTGATTTCTATATCGCTTGCTTGGCCTTCAGCGCCACCCATTGGCTGGTGTATCATTACGCGGCTGTGCTTAAGGGCAGTTCTTTTGCCTTTGCTACCAGCACACATCAATACGGCTGCCATAGAGGCTGCTATACCCGTGCATATAGT
>RGGS01000045.1 GCA_010024525.1 Verrucomicrobiota bacterium
GGTTCCTCCCGTTCCCTCCCTCTTCACTTTTCATGTTGAGCTTCCATGGGTCCGATCTATGGCGGGTTTGACCGTCACGGAAGTGGAGGTTTCCGTACCGGATCTTCACCTAAAAGAAAAAGGGCCTCTGCTCTTTACCCATCAGGGGGTGAGTGGTCCGGCGATTCTTCGTCTTTCCGCTTGGGGCGCCCGACCTCTGCATGAAAAAAACTACCGTTTCCCGCTTCAGATCAAATGGCTTCCCCGCCTCACCCAAGCCGAGATTCTTCAGGAGATCCAGGCTCGGCGCGAAACCCAAGGAGCCCAGATGGTAATGCGCGCCAAGTGGAACCCCCTGCCCTCCCGGCTTTGGGAACAGTTGGCGACACATGCGGGAATCACCGCCGAGGATCGATGGTCCAAACTCCCCCGTGAATCCGGCATTCGCTTGGCCCAAACCCTCCAAGCCACCGAACTTCCCGTGAGCGGAAAAAGCATGAACAAGGAGGAGTTCGTCACCTGCGGGGGAATTCCCCTTCAAGAGGTAGACCTGAAAACCATGCAAAGTCGATTGGTTCCCGGCCTTTACTTTGCCGGTGAGGCCCTGGACATCGACGGAGTGACCGGGGGCTTTAACTTTCAAGCGGCCTGGACAACTGGTTGGATTGCGGGCCAGTCGATGGCCTAAAACCCTCCTTTCCTACCAGCGCCTTCCGTCTTTCGCCCCGCTGGAGATACGGCTAAGCTCTCACATGATGGCCTCTCCAAGCCCATTAACAATCTACGACACCACCTTGCGCGATGGAGCTCAGGGGGAAGGCGTCCATTTTTCCCTTTCCGACAAGCTCCGTCTGGCTGAGAGATTGGCCACCTACGGCGTTCATTATGTGGAGGGCGGTTGGCCGGGCTCCAACGACAAGGACCGCGAATTTTTTCCGGAAGCCCAGAAGCTGCGCTGGGGTTCATGCAAACTGGCGGCCTTCGGCTCCACCCGCCGGGCAAATATCGAAGCCTCGACCGATTCCCAGGTTCGCCTCCTGCTGGAAGCGGAAACGCCGGTGGTGACGATTTTTGGCAAGAGCTGGTTGCTGCACGTGGAAAAGGTGCTCCGCACCACTCCCGAGGAAAATCTTCGCATGATCGCCGACACTGTCGCTTTTTTGAAAAAAGAAGGACGCGAGGTGATCTACGATGCGGAGCATTTCTTTGACGGGCACGCGGATGATGGCAAGTACGCTCTCCGCACCCTCGAGGCTGCCGCCGAGGCCGGAGCGGACTATCTGGTTCTTTGCGACACCAACGGGGGGCGCCTGCCCACCCAGGTTGCCGAGGCTGTACGTGAAGTTCGCCAACGGTTCCCCGAATCCAAGATTGGAATCCACACCCACAATGATTGCGGGTTGGGAGTGGCCAATGCCGTGGCCGCGGTGCAAGAGGGTGCGCTGCAAGTGCAGGGCACCATGAACGGGTATGGGGAAAGAACAGGAAACTGTAATCTGACTACTCTTCTTCCCATCCTTGAACTGAAGCTTGGGCGCAAAGTCCTGCCAGAGGGGAACCTCCGCCAACTCTCGGAACTCTCCAGTTTTGTCGATCAACTGGCGAACCTGCACCATGACTCGAGAGCTCCTTTTGTCGGTCGCACAGCTTTCGCCCACAAGGGCGGGATGCACGTCAATGCGGTGAACAAACTTGCGGCCAGCTTCGAACACATCCCGCCAGCCTTGGTGGGGAACAGCCAACGGATTTTGGTCGGAGAACTCTCGGGCGGGGCCAATGTCATGATGAAGGCCCGGGAGTTGGGCATCGATTTGGACGAGAAATCGGCGACGACCCGTGCGATTCTTTCCAAAATCAAAAAGCTCGAAAAAGAAGGATATGAGTTTGAGGCCGCCGACGCCTCCTTTGAACTCCTGGTCCGCCGCTCATTGGAAAAGATCCCCGCCCCTTTTCTGTTGGACTCCTATAAAGTGGAGGTGGCCAGGGTCCGGCCCCAGGCCAAGGAAACCAGCAAAGCCACAGTCACGGTTTGCGTGAACAAAAAAACACGGAAAACCACGGCCACGGGAGATGGACCCGTCAACGCTCTCGATGCCGCCCTGCGGAGGGCCCTGCTTCCTTCTTTTCCTGCTTTAAAAAAGATGAAGCTGATCGATTACAAGGTTCGGATCGTCAACTCCCGCGGGGGCACAGCGGCCCGAATCCCGGAGGCTGGGATCGAACCAGCGACCAATCGGTTAACAGCCGATCGCTCTACCGCTGAGCTACTCCGGAAAAGCGGTCATTCCTTATATCGAAGCCTGGCGCCCTGCTCAATCCCGTTTGGTGAGGTCTTCTGCACCCGGCGCGGGTCGAACGCGCAACCTTCGGCTTCGGAGGCCGACACTCTATCCAGTTGAGCTACGGGTGCTTGGGAACCAAAAATCCTACCTTGGCTACCGGCCGGTTCAAGACTCTCTCTTGGGTGGAGTCTCAGACTCTTTCCCCCTCACAAAGTAGGACTGTTTCACCTTTTCCCCGTCCTCATCCCATTCCACCCACCACCCGTGGGGCAACCCCTTGAGATAACTGCTCTCCACCCGCTTCTTGCCATTGGGCCACCAAACCACAAAGGCACCATCCCTCTCCCCCTCTTTAAAGAACCCCAATCCCTTTCTTTTCCCGTTCTCGTACCAAGTCTCCACCTTGCCATTTCGTTTTCCATTCTGCCAACCGGTCCGCCGGTCCAGATTCCCGTTGGGGTACCATTCCGTCACATCCCCGTCCGTTAACCCCTCCCGAAAGCGTGTTTCCTGCACCAGGACACCTTGTTCATTCCATAACCGCGCCACCCCCTCCCGCTTGCCGTTTTCAAAATAGGCTTCGCTCTCTTTTTTACCGTTGGAATACCAACTGCGATAACGCCCGTGCATCCGTCCGTCCCAAAATTCCACCTCCGTTTTCCGCCCCTTCGACTCGGCAACGGTCGTTCCCGTAAAGGGCTTCCCTTGAAAGGTGAGAAGATCCCCTTTGGGTTTCAGGTCGGCGGCCGGAACCGTTTCTCCCGACCGTCCCAGCCCCAAGGCCACGAGGGCGGCCAAGACCAGCCCCGCCCCGACGATTTTTGGATTTAGAGTCCCAAGGAGGCCAAGGCGGAAACCCGCCCCGCGAGATCCTGAAGATTCTCCGGAACGATTTTTTCCGCCGTGACCGTGGGACGTAGACGGTCGGCCTGCAGATCCAGTTTGATGCCCGGTTCGTACTCGTCGGGAAAGATGAGATCGTTGACGAAATCCCGACCGCCGTTTCTTCCCGTCCATTTCCAATACAAATCCCTGAATTCCCGCTCGGATTCAATCAGGATTACCGTCACCGCCGTGCCCTTGAGGCGCATGGTCAATTCCCGGAATGAGGGAAACCAGGTGGGAGGCTCGGTCAACTCCCCCCGGATAATCAAGGTTTCCCGGAAGGCCGTGTATCCCTCCGGCTCGAGATTCTCCTCTGAAAACCCGGGTATGGGTCCAAATCCCATCCTCTTTGGACGGCCAACCCGTTTTTTTGTTCAACCCGTTTGCCGAGCGACCCGATTCCCTACACAATCGAAACCCATGTCCCAAACCAGACCTTTTCCCCCACGACCTCGTTTTCTTGGCGGCATACTGGCGGGCCAAGTGGGCAAGATCCTCCGATTCGGCATCGTCGGGGGACTGGGCACGGTGCTGAACACCTTGCTCGTCTTGGCCCTCCTTTCCTTGGCGGATCGAATGCACAACATCAACCCCGGAGGACACATGGCCGCCAGTTTGGCCGCCATTACCGCTTGGGGCATCTGCTGCGGGGTCAATTATCTTCTGAACGCCGCCTGGACCTTCCGCCGTTGGCCTCCCACCTGGAGACAGGCCGGGCAATACTATCTGGCCGCCCTTTCCGCTTTTCTCATCCAAATCGCGCTCCTCAATCTCCTGCTTTTTTTCATCCAGGCCGACCGCCCTGTGGAGACGGCCGTGCTCAACGGCGTGGCGGTTGCCACCGGATCCCTTTTTAACTATGTCTTTGCCTCCTTTTGGGTATTTGGAAAAAAGCCGTCTCAATCCTCACGATGAAATTCTCACAACCCGGTGCTGATCTTTTTCTGCCACAAAAAGAAAACCCTCAGCAGATCCTGGCCTCCACCACCCATTTGGGGATCGGGGCCCATGCCGACGACTTGGAGATCCTAGCTTTCCCGGGCATCACCGCCTGTCTGAATCAGGTCACGGAACGATTCTCCGGGGTGGTGGTCACGAATGGTGCCGGAGGTGGTATACCTGCACAATCCCGCCGACCGGCACGAGACCCACCTTGCCGTGTTATCCGCTTCCTTGGCGGCTCTCCGCCAACTTCCCGCCACCTCCCGCCCCAAGGAAGTTTACGGATGCGAGGTTTGGGGGGATTTGGACTGGGTTCCATCCTCCAAGATCGTCCGGCTTCCCTGCACTGCCCCGGAGGATTTCGGTCCTTCCCTGCTTCGCTGTTTTCGATCCCAGGTGGAGGGGGGCAAACGTTATGACCTGGCCTCCGCCGGCCGTCGCCGGGCTCAAGCCACTTTTGCCGATGCCTATACCCCCGATCAGGCACCGGAAGTGGTCTTGGCACTGGATCTCCTCCCCCTGCTCGAATCCGGGGCTCCCTCTCTGGCGCAATTTGTATCCAGCTTGATCAATGAATTCCGTCAACAGGCCACGGATCGAATCAAACGAATAGGTTCTGCCTGATGAGCGTTCAAGACACCCTACGTCCTGCGGTTACCGAATCCGCCCACCGTCTTCTGGGATTCCTCCAAAAGACGCAGGAAGCGGACGGCAGTTGGTTGGTTCCTTACACCGGCCCCAACTTCCTCCTGCCCCTTTACGCCATCACCACCTACCTGACTCGGCATCCGGTTTCGGAAAGGGAGAGGAGCCGGTTGGTCGCAGGGCTGCTCAAACCCCAGCTCCCCGACGGGTCCATCGGACTGCACGAGGAGTCGGTTCGTGGGGCGGTCTTCACCAGTTCCATCTCTTACGCCGCACTGCGTTTGCTGGGCGAAAAATCCGATCGACCGGAGCTGGTCAAACTTAGGGAATGGATCCACCGCATGGGCACCCCGGTCAAAGCAGCGGCTTGGGGAAAATTTATCCTCTCCATTCTCAATCTTTACGACTGGTCGGGAGTCAGCCCGGTTCCTCCCGAACTCTATCTTTTGCCCAAGTGGTTTCCCCTGCAACCCATCAACATTTCCGGCTACGTCCGCGTGGTCTATCTGCCCATGGCCTACTTTTATGGCCGCCGTTGGCAAGCCCCCCTCGACCCACGCCTCCAAGAAATCCGGACCGAACTTTTTCCCCAGGGCTTCGATCGGATCCATTGGCCCCGCCATCGAGGAGATTTGGCCCCAACCGATCACATCGTCCCGGAAAGTTTTCTACTCAGAATATCCCTTCCCCTTGTCCGCTATCTGGAGAAATGGATCCCGTCCTGGATCCGCCAAAAAGCCATCAAATTGGCCTACGAACATATTTGCTACGAGGACGACCAATCCGATTACGTTCGGCAGGCTCCGGTCAATGCCTGCTACAACACCTTGGTTCACTTCATCGAAAACCAGCCGGAACGCCTCCGCCGAAGCTGGGAGGAATTACCCTGTTACCTCTGGGAGCACCCTGATCATACCGCCTGCCAGGGGTTCACCTCCTCCAAGGTCTGGGACACCGCCTTCACTCTTCAAGGGGCCAACCACCTCCCGCGGGAAATGGTCCCCCAACCGATGGTCCGCCTGGGATGTCGCTACTTGGTGGAAAATCAGGTGGTGGACGAACTCCCCGATCCCCGGCGATATCATCGCCTACCCCGGAAAGGGGGTTGGCCTTTCAGCGAAAGACGCAACGGATGGTCTATTGCCGATTGCACCGCCGAGAGTCTTTTGGCTTTGGTCGAGGCGGAGCCTTTTCTTCCCCAAGCCGTCCCGCGTGAGGTAATTGAAAACGGGGTTCGTTTTATCCTGAGTTATCAGAATCGGGATGGAGGTTGGGGCAGCTGCGATCGCGTTGTAGGCCCGCTCTGGATCGAGATCTTCAACGCTTCCCATGTTTTCGCCGATATCATGGTCGATCACTCCTTTGCCGAGTGCACCGGATCGGTTCTTTCTGCCCTGGCTCTTATTCGGAAAACGTTTCCCGACCTGGAGTCCACACGGGTGAGCCAAGCCCTGCGCGAGGGGATCCGTTATTTGACACAAACCCAGAGAGCGGATGGTTCCTGGGAGGCGGTTTGGGGCATCTGCTTCAATTATGGAACCTCGTTTGCCCTGCCCGGCTTGCGAGCCGCCGGAGTTCCGCATAGGGATCCACGGATTCTCAGGGGAAGAGATTTCCTGCTGAAACAACAACTTCCCGACGGCGGATGGGGCGAGGATCCCGAATCCTGTGTGGAACGCAGACCGATTCCCAGCGCGCATGGCCTGGTGGAGCCAACCGCCTTGGCGGTCATGGCTCTTCTGGCCTCCGGCCCCAAGGAGGATTTGGCCGTGCAACGCGGGCTGGAGTTTTTGTGTAAGGCCCAAAAGCCGGACGGAGATTTCCCGGCCCAACCGATTCCGGGCCTTTTTTATCGGACAACCTTGATCCGCTACGACCACTACAAACGTGCCTTCCCCTTGAAGGCCTTTGCCTCCTACTTGGCGGCAAGATAAGCGAAGGCTTTTTAAGCGCGCGAGCGAACCCAACCCGCCATGGCATAAGCCATAGGCAACCGAATCCAACTGGCGATCGAAGCCAAATCCGCAGCCATGGTGGTGGACTGGTCCCGCCCCTTCCAGGCCCCCAGCAGGGCTTTCAGGAAAGGGCCGGCAAAGGTCAGGAAGGAACGACCATTCCCCATCAGCAACCCCATGGTGCGATCCCTTTCCTTTTCATCACTGCGCCAAAGGGAAACAACCGCCCGACGGAGGGAGTTGGAGAAAGCATCGTCCTTGGAGAAGCAGTCGTAGAGGGCACGGGAGAGGAGTTCCGGCACCCGGCAGGCTTGGCGACGATTCCGGGCAAAGGAGGAGAAATCCTTGGCTTGGGAGAACTCAATCGCATCGACCAACCCGTTCGTGATACCCGTGGCGGTCAAGGGATGCGTGTGTCCGGCTGCATCCCCGATCAAGACCCGCCGGCCGTTCCCATAATCGGCCCGGGCAAGGAAATGATTGGCCTGCCAGCTCAGATGTCCGTGGCGGATTTGATCCTCGCACGGTTGCCGCCAAACCGGAGGCAGGGTGTCACGAATGGCGGAGATCAACCATTCAGGATCCTTCATCTCCGCCTTGTACTTGAGAGGCACGTCCACGCAAATGCGGATGGTCGAGGGGGCAATTTCATACCCCAGCAGAAAACTGGGTTTCCCCAAAAAGACATGCCCGTAATCTGGATAAGGCGCTTTGACCCCCTGCAAAAGAATTCCGGTCATGGCTGAGATGGGCTTGTGATGTGTCGCTCCTCGAAGGCTACGACGAATCACGCTGGATCGGCCATCGGCTCCCACCACCTGTTTGGCCTCCAAACGTTTGCCGGTGTCGAGCACGACCCCAAAATCATCCGCCGAAACCACCCGCACTCCCCGGAGAAAGGTCACCCGATCGGTCTCGTGAACCACTTGGCGCATCTCGTCCACCAAATCGCCATGATGGAAAGCCAGCCCTAATTGTCCCTCCACATAATCCAATTTCACCGGGGCCTCTCCATGCCCGGGATAAACGACAAAACCACGTCCACGGGGACGTCCCTTGAGCGAGGTAATCGATCCAAAACCAATCTGCTTCAGGGCATCCACGCCTTGTGGGTGCAACCATTCACCCGCAAACCTCTTGTGACTTTGCCCCTCGGGTTCAGCCTCCAACAACGCGACAGACTTCCCCGAAAGCGCAAAAGCACGTGCCGCGGCGCAACCGGCTGGACCGGCCCCGACTACAATCAAATCAAAACGTGTGTTCATAGATCTTTGGTGTCTAAGTCCTTAGCACCCAAATTTAAAAAACCAAGCAAAGGGATGTGTTATTAGTTTAAATTATTGATGGAGAATCATTTCCATCACCCATGCGAGAAAATGTATCTCCACGAGCGCAATCCTCTTGTCCCCCTTTGCCTTTTCCAAGGCCATAACCTCAAGATCTCCATCCCCAAGGTCAAATTCTGCTGCCCGACGTAAACGATGGTCGTTGAGCGTCGCCAAAAATGCGTCCACCTCGTTGACCGGAAGACGCCAAACGCCCGACTGACCAACGGCAGGCAATTTCTTGAGCCAATTCTGTGTGTGTTTTTCGCGTCCCAATCTGACCTCATGCAAACCCTCAATCCAATGCAGGGCATCCTCGCCACGGA
>RGGS01000441.1 GCA_010024525.1 Verrucomicrobiota bacterium
CCACCAGAAGTAACTGTAGCTGTGAAGGTAACTGTAGTACCAGTAGGCACTGTAGTACCAGGAGATACAGAGATAGTACCAGTAGGATAAGTGATAGCATTTACTGCCATTGTCATAGAACCAGTAGCTGTAGTAGTAGTTACGCAAGGGAAGTTGCTAGTCATTACTACTTGTACAAGGTCAGCGTTGTTAGGCACATAAGTATAAGTTAAGCCAGTACCAACTGCAGTACCATTTACTTTCCATACATAAGTAGGAGCAGTACCACCATTTGTAGGGATAGCTGTATAAGTTACAGAAGTACCAATACATATTGAAGAACCTACTGTAGATGATATAGCAACTGAAGGAGTAACTGAAGGACTTACAGTCAATGTTCTTGAAGTGCTAGCTGAGTCAGCTGTACGGCAAGGAGCATTGCTTACAAGTGTGCAAGATATAACGTCACCATTAGCTGGGCTATAGCTATAAGTAGCACCTGAACCAGCAACTGGAACACCATTTACAAACCAACGGTATGTTGGAGAAGAACCAGCACCAACTGTAGAAGCAGTCATAGTAATGGTACCTGCGCAAACTGTATCACCAACACCAGTGCTGATAGTTATAGAAGGAGTAACAATTGGGTTAACAGTCATAGTAACCCACGAACCACACCAGAAGTATTGATAGTAGCAACACCAGTAGTGCTAGATGACCAAGTACCACCTGTAGTAGAATCGCTTAATACTGTAGTATAACCAGCACATACAGATGCTGCACCCATAATTGGAGCTGGCAATGGAGATACAGTTATAGAACGAGTTATAGAACAACCTGTAGGTAATGTGTAAGTAACAGTAGTAGAACCAACTGATACACCATAGATAACACCAGTTGTAGAACCTGCAGTAGCTATTGAAGTGCTAGCTGTGCTCCAAGTACCACCTGCGCTTGTATCAGACAAGGTAGTTGTACCCATGTTACATACAAATGTAGGACCAGTGATAGGCGCTGGTAAAGGATTCACGTTCAACGTAGCAACTGCACTACAGCCTGTAGAAGCACTTGTATAGCTTACAGTAGTGCTACCTACTGCAACAGTAGTAACGATACCACTTGAACCAATAGTAGCAACAGAAGTTGTAGATGTACTCCAAGTTCCACCTGTTGTAGTACTAGCTAGTGTAGTAGTACCACCGATACAAACATTGGTAGCACCAGTGATAGCACTAGGCAAAGCAACCACAGTAACTGCAGTAGTAATGTGACAACCAGTAGC
>RGGS01000442.1 GCA_010024525.1 Verrucomicrobiota bacterium
CTGCAGAAGTATGACTTGGAGAAGATGGCGGCGGCCCTCGATCCGTTGGCCGATCTGGAACTCGACTTTTTGGGTGTCCAGACGCTCTATGACCGGTATCTGATCGTGGACAAGAAGGCGGAGGTTTCGCGCCGTCTGGAGACCCCTCAGTTTTTCTGGATGCGGGTGGCGATGGGCCTATTCCACGCCGAGCCGAAGGATCGGGAAGTCCGGGCAATCGAGCTCTACAACCTCTACAAGAGCCGCCGCTTCTGCTCCTCGACGCCGACGCTGTTCAATTCGGGCACGCGGCACAGTCAACTGTCCTCCTGCTACCTCTATTGGGTGGATGATTCCATCGAGGGGATCATGCAGCGCGGAGTGGCTGAGAATGCGATGTTATCGAAGTGGGCGGGTGGTTTGGGTGGCTCCTGGACCAGTGTCCGTGGCACGGGCAGTTACATCGGTGGCACCAACGGTGAAAGCCAAGGGGTGATTCCGTTCCTGAAGCTGCACAACGATTTGCTGGTGGCAGTGAACCAAGGTGGAAAGCGGAAGGGATCGGGCTGTGCCTATCTGGAGACCTGGCACAACGACCTGTTTGATTTTCTGGAATTGAGAAAGAACACCGGGGATGACCGGCGCCGTTGTCATGACATGAACACGGCCAACTGGATTCCTGACCTGTTCATGAAGCGGATGGAAGCTCGCGAGGACTGGACCTTCTTCCGGGCGAGTGAGACCTCCGACCTCCACCACCTTTACGGGAAGAAGTTTGAGGAACGCTACACGGCCTATGAAAAAATGGCCGACAAGGGCGAGATCTGGGGCCAAAAGGTCCCGGCGATCGAGGTGTGGAAACGGATGCTCTCCATGCTGTTTGAGACGGGACATCCCTGGATCACTTTCAAGGACGCCTGCAACGTGCGGAGTCCCCAGGATCACACCGGGGTCATCCACAGTTCCAATCTTTGCACGGAGATCACGCTGAACACCGGCAAGGACGAGACGGCGGTCTGCAACCTGGGATCGATCATCCTTGATACCCACCTCAAGGCGGACGGGTCGCTGGATCTGACGAAACTGCGCGAGACCGTGCGGGTGGCCGTGCGGGCGTTGGACAACGTGATCGACATCAACTTCTATCCCACCGAGGCAGCCAAGACGGCCAACATGCGTCACCGGCCGATCGGGTTGGGGGTGATGGGACTTCAAAACGCGCTCTACATGAAGGGACTTTCCTTCGCTTCAGAGGGTGCGGTGGACTTCAACGACGAGATGA
>RGGS01000443.1 GCA_010024525.1 Verrucomicrobiota bacterium
CGGTGGAAACAGAGTTAAAACAACGCTTGATGGAGGCTTTGGAGCCATCCCTCCGCGACTGCTACCAAATTGCAACCATCCTGCCGCCCCCGGATGAAGTCCATCTGGAGCAGGACAAAACCACGCTGATCGTGGTTAGACCGGGAGGCAATGCCAACCAACTGCCCATCTCTGCGGACTGGCAGGCTTGGTGGGATCAGCAGGTTTTCAAAAACCGCGTGCTTTTCCTTTCGGGATCCCGCGACATTTTTCAGCGCTTGGTGGATTGCGCGAGACAGACTCGCGCACTTAAAAGCATCCGCGATGAGTTAGTGGCAGATAATGTGCCAGCCAACGACGCGCAGTGGCACGCCGTCGAATCTTTGAATGACCGGGTCGGTTTGCAATTTGGCGCCGCCTTGAGGGAGGCGTTTGATCAAATCGTGTACCCCTCGCTCAACAGTACGCTCCGCACTTCAGGTTTAGAGTTGGACTTCGCAGGCAACAAAAGCGGCGAGGCCACCATCCGGCACACTCTTGAAACTGCCCAAAAGTTCACGACCAAAGTCACGGAGGAAACCTTCCGGGCTAGCGCGGAATTACGCCTTTTCGGAGGCACGGAAAGTAAGGTTGTCCTGTGGTCTGATCTGAAGCGGTCTGCGGCCGTTCAGACCCGCTGGGTGCTGCACAAAACCTCAGCGTTGGATGATTTGAAGGCGGATTGCGTTCGCCGAGGCCTCTGGCGTGAAGAGGGCAACTATGTTCGTCGGGGACCGTTTCCTCCCCCGATGCCCGAGGTTTCGCTTCGTGAACAGTCCGTCGATAGCGAAGGCACCGGACACGCCTTCCTGAAAATTGAACCCCTTCACGCCACTTCGCTGGTCTATGAAACAGGCGACGCCGACCCGACGCGCCTTTCCTCCCCGGTTCAGACTCCGACTCGATTTGAGGCCTCAGGTTTGCGTTACAAATTCCTCGCCTTTGATCCCGAGGACCTCACCCGCACCAGCGTTGTCAAAGAGTGGACGGCAAAGCTGCGACTGAAGCACCAGCTTCACAACCGGGGCGACCATTACGAGGTGGAGTTTCTTGCGCTTCCCCGCGCGAACAGCGTGGTGATCCGCTACACCACGGACGGATCAGCCCCCACAAGCGCGGGCGCAGCCACCTATGACGGCCCGATTCGTATCCGAGAAGGCTGCCGGGTTGTATGCGCCGTGGCTGTGGCTCAGGACTATGGAATCAACTCGGACCTGGTCAAAGTGAGCATACCTCAACAGGG
>RGGS01000444.1 GCA_010024525.1 Verrucomicrobiota bacterium
CGGGCTAGACGCGTGCTGGCCTCCGCATCGTCCCCGGCGCCACGGAGAAAGATCAGGTCGAGATCGGAAAAGAAATTAATGTCCCCCGCTCCTAGTTTTCCGAGAGCGAAAACCGTAAAACCCGCCACCCCGGCTTGGTCGGCCTCCGGCGCCTTCTCCCGCACCAATGCCATCTGGACCTCCAAAACAAACTCCGCCAGGGAAGTCAGACGCCGCGAGATCTCCTCCTGGGTGGAAAGCGTTGCATAGGAAAAGAATCCCAACCTCACCAACTCGGCCCGCTGCCAATCCCGCAGAGCTGACTGTTTCCGGCTGGGTGAATCCGCATGCTGGCAGATCTCCTTCCACTCAATCCGGTACTTTCCCGGCCATCGTTCCTCCAGCAGCTGCTCCGGCTTCTTGGCCTGTGCGGATAGGACTTCATTCACGGCCACCAACTCAGCGCTCCCCGGGGAAAAGGAGAGAAACGAGTTCCATGCCTCATGCGCGCTTTTCCAACGGGGTTGAAGGTTCACCCGTGACTCCTATTCGGTCAGACCAACAAATGTGCCCGGCGTAAAATGGCCCGCTCCCTGGGGTCCAGCGGCCGCCAGCGTCCGTGCCCCAGCTCATCCAGAAGCTTCCGAAGTTCACGCCGAAAATCAGCCTCAGACATGTCCGCCACCACCAAGGCGGCAGCCGCAGCCTCCATCCCCATCCTCACGGGTTTGGCGAGGATCGGCGGTTGCGGGATATCCCGCCTCCAAAGACGGGCCAACAGATAGCCGGCAATCAATCCCCCGATGTGGGCGCTATGTCCGATAAAAGAAAGGGACGGCACAAACATGAAAACCACGCTCAAGACGATGAAGAAACCCACGGCTTTTCTGGCCCGAACCGGAAAAGGAAACGGAAAGATGAAAAGACGCGCCTCCGGGTAATACAGGGCGAACGCCGCCACCACCGCCAAAACTGCCCCGCTGGCTCCAACAATCTCCTGAGTGTGGGCGTGCAGACCCGTCAGGCTCAGCCCTGCTTGCCACCAAGCCTGCCCCAAAAAGGCCGCAGCTGCCGACAATCCTCCCAACAGATAAAGCAGGGCAAAACGGCGGGATCCTAGTCGTGCCTCCACCGGTCCCCCAAAAATAGAGAGCGTCATCATGTTAAAAAGAATATGGGTCACCCAAAAACCCACCGGCGGGGCATGCAGCCACATGTAGGTGATGGGCTCCCACCACGCTCCGTCAAGGAGGTTGGCGGGGGAAAGGGCTAACATGTTCCG
>RGGS01000445.1 GCA_010024525.1 Verrucomicrobiota bacterium
CCGGTGGGTGGTGGAACCCAGGGGGTTTACCAAACAGAAATCACTGCACCCTTTCCCATTTTGGAGAATCGGGTCCGCTGGGCGGTGTTTTGTGACGGTGGATTCGTGAACGAAAACGTTTTCGACTTTCAACCGAAGACTTACAACAACACCCAGTCGATGAATGTGAACGGGACTCCCACCAGTTATCAAGCGGTCAACGGAGGGTTCCAAATCGGCGTTGGGGTGGGTGTCCGCATGGACATTGGAATTGGTCCCATGAAGTTTGACGTGGGGTTCCCAGTGATGACCGGCGACCCGAATAACGGGGGAGGCTTGGGCGCGGTGAAATTGTACTTTGACGGCGGGTACCAGTTCTAACTATCTTTCTTCCTATGAAATTGATCCTCACTGGTTTCCGGCAGGGTGCGATCGCACTGGCTTTTCTGATGCTTGGTTCCGCGGCATGGGCCCAAGATTTCTCCAAAATAGCCGTGGTGGATTACAACACCATTCTCAAGGATTATTACAAGGCCAAGGATTCCCAGAAGCAGATGGAAGATTTGGCGGCCAACTACCAGAAAGAACGCAATGAGCGGGATGCTTCCCTGAAGGCAATCGTGGATTCGATCAACGGGCTGCAGAAAGACATGCAGGATCCGGCCATTTCCGATGCCAAAAAGAAGGAAAAAGAGAACCAGTTGAAGGCCAAGGGGGAAGAGGGGCAGGTCAAGCAGCGCGAAATGATGGCTTTTGCCCAGACCGCCTCCAAAATTCTGGAGGACAAGCGCCAGAGGCTGACCACGGAATTAACCGAGGACGTCAACAAGGCGCTCTCGCAGGTGGCGAAAAACAAATACAACATGGTTTTTGTGAAGCCCCAGATTCCCAGTCCCGGCGCCCTGATTTTTTCCGAAGGAATGGACGATGTGACAAGCCAAGTTTTGGGGATCCTGAACAAAGACGCTCCTGCAGGGAAAAAAGAAGACAAGAAGGAAGAAAAGAAATAACCGGTTGGGTGGAAGATGGGCTCCTCGCGAAGCGTGGGTGAGCTCGCCCGGCTGGTGGGCGGCGTGGTCGAGGGTGATGAAACCCATCTCATCCATGGGGTGGCGGATCTGGCTGGGGCGGGGCCCAACGAAATCTCCTTTTTCGCGCATTCCCGCTATGAGGGGATGGCGCGACAAACCAAGGCGGGTGCATTGGTTGTGGGAACTGCCGCTCCAAAAGATCTGGGAAGAACCCGCATACGGGTAGCCCATCCCTCCTCCGCTTTCACCCA
>RGGS01000446.1 GCA_010024525.1 Verrucomicrobiota bacterium
TTTGGGCGCGCCAATTAGCTGCAGCTTTACTACAGCAGCAAACAATTCCTTTACAATTAATGGAGTGGTTGGTCAATATTATATTTTGCTAGTTACAAATTGGTGTGGCGGTACAGGAGTTGTTTCAATATCAGAGGCTCCTGGCGGCGGAAGTTTGAGCTGTGTCCCAGTATGTACTGTAACGGCATCCAATACCGGCCCATACTGCGCAGGGTCTACAATTACTTTGAACGCCTCGAACGCGGGAGCGAATTATACTTATACATGGTCAGGACCCAACGGGTTTTCTGCAACGGGACAATCGGTTACTATTCCCAACTCAACGGCTGCAAATGCGGGGCTGTATACAGTTACAGCAACCGGAGCCGCCACGTGCACTGGAACAACTACAGTTGTAGTTAACCCTATACCCACTGTAAATCCAACTTCGAACAGTCCCGTTTGTGTGGGTTCTCCAATACAACTGAATTCAGGTGCAACGGGTGGAACAATAGCCTGGTCTGGTCCTCCTGGTTCCAGTTGGGCGGCCTTGTCTTCCAACCCTGTAATTAACAACGCACAACCCATTTATAATGGGAATTTTACTGTTACTGTTATTCAAAACGGGTGTATAGGCTCTGGCTCATTGGCGGTCACTGTAAATCCAGTCCCCACCGCGTCGATTTCTGGTTTTTACAACTTGTGCGCGGGTCAACAAGTTCCGGCACAGAATTTTACCTCTACCCCTGCAGGTGCAACATTTAATTGGACGAATACGGCCTCGGGCATTGGTTTGCCCGCAACAGGTTCGGGAAATATTCCCGCTTTCACCACCACGAACAACACCAACGCAATGCTCATTGGAGTAATAGGCGTTACTCCAACATTGAACAATTGTTCGGGTACCACGGGCTACATTAATGTTATAGTTAACCCAACACCAGGTATGTCTACACCACCCTCTAATATTTATTGCGATGGAGCGAATGTGCCGGCAACGGTTTGGACAGTAAACCCTGGCACGGCCACAGTAAGTTGGAGTAACGACAACACAAACACCGGTTTAGCGGCCTCAGGGAACTCAAATATTCCAACATTTGTTGCAACCAACCCAAACTTAATTCCATCCCAGATTCCAAGATTTCCGACTGCTCTTTTTATGTTGTTCCAGATTCCTACAATTGTGTCTAAGAGGAACTTACCGACACCTGAAAGAATTGTCTTTAGTCCTTCCATAGGATTTCCGGTAATAATCTGCCATAGACCTTTTATAGTTCTAAT
>RGGS01000447.1 GCA_010024525.1 Verrucomicrobiota bacterium
CAATAAATCGTGGAAGGATTCGTGGCTTCTTTACCGCGGAGACGCAGAGTTCGCTGAGGATTTTTTTTAATCTCAATCTAAATTCAAACCCATGGCCTTCCTTCGCTCCCTCAGAAACCACAAATACCAATCCGAAATGGGAAATCCCCTCGAATCTCTTTGACAGCCGGTAAAAAAATGTGAAAATGTGAATGTGAAAAATATCACAGTTACGGTTGAAGACAGCCTCTACCGCAGAGCCCGGCTGCAGGCGGCGGAACGAAACTCCTCCCTTACGGCCGTGGTGCGGGAATTTTTGAAGGGCTTTTGCCAGCAGGAAACGGACTTTGAGCGCCGGCTCCGGCAGGAGAGGGAAACCCTCGCGGCCCTGGCGGGGCGCGGTGGAAAATTTTCCGCCTCCACCCGCATGAGCCGGGAAGAGATCCATCAGCGTCGTGCGGTTTCTTGATACGAATGTTCTCCTTTACCGGATCAGCAACGATCCGGCGGAAAAGGAGAAGGCCCGGGTGGCGGAGGAGATTTTGCGGCGGACGGACCTGGGTCTTTCCGTCCAGGTGCTCCAGGAATTTTACACCCAGGCCACGCGTGCGCATCGGGCCGGGGCTTTGACCCATCGGGAGGCGCTCGATCTGGTCCGGGCTTGGCAGCGGTATCCCGTCCAGGAAATCACCGTGCCGGTGATGGAGAGGGCGATGGAGGCGCGGGACCAGTGGGGCATTTCCTATTGGGACGCGGCCGTGATCGAGGCGGCGCGGGAGTTGGGTTGCCAGGAAATCCTCTCGGAAGATCTGTCTGAGGGGCAAAACTACCGCGGCATCCGCGTCCGCAATCCGTTTCGCTAATTTCGTGGGAACAAAAGAAGTTTCGCGTTGCGGGTTGCTCGTTACGCGAAACCCGCGCTGACCCGGTCGGGGCACGGCACCGACAATGAATCTTCAACTTCAATTTAAACTTAAACCCAAAACCTCGCTCCACGACTAACGCCAAAAGGACTAAACCGCCCAGGCCCCCGTACCCTGTAGTCTGTAGCCTACAGCCTGAGTCCCTGCTTAATGTTCAAACCGTTGTCAATGAGTGCTTTGCATTCCATATCATCGCTTTCGTGGCAATTTGTGACAAAATCATGCCAAGCAAAAATTCCCCCTTGATTTTGAACAGAACCTGTTGCAAGATGTCATAAGAAGGAGAAAAAATGAAAATGAGTCAAAAGATCGCCAGTTTTTCCCTCGCCGCGTTGGCCGTGGCATTTACCTCCCAGCT
>RGGS01000448.1 GCA_010024525.1 Verrucomicrobiota bacterium
CGACATCCCCGTGCCCGAAAGTTTCACGATGAATTTCGATCTGAACATCATGGGCTACCGGATGGCCCAGCGCCAAAAAAGTTCCATGACCGACTATGTGGAGGCCGACGCCGTCCCGACTGCCTCCACCCCACCTCCCGCCTCCAACTAAAAACCGGCCGCGCTAGCCGCGGCGGTGCCGGCTGGCTCCGACTTCAGTGCCCAGCGCCAACTGTCCGGCGGGTCTCGCCCAGTCAGTGAGTTTCCATAAAAAGAAGAAGGCGGCAGCGCCCGCGAGGATTTTGAGTGACTGAACAAATTGAGCCGCATAGAGATTTTTTTGCTGCGTCCCGATGACCTGCCGCCGCTCCTGCTCCAGCCGTGATTCCGAGGCCTTGACTTCTTCGTTCAGGGTTTTGATGAAACCGGCCAGATCCACCGGCTGTTTTTTGGGATTCGCTCGATTGTATCTGTCCACCATCGCCTGTTGTTGGTCGGGGGAGAGATTGAGTGTCGCATCGCGGACGGCGCGCACTTTTTTCACCTGCTCCTCAACCTGCTGCTCGAGACCATAGGTGGCGTTCCGAAAGAAGTTTGCCGCCGCAAACATGGTCAAAGGAATGAGCAGGGTGTAGCCCACTGCCAGCAGCAAGGGGAGAGTCGCCAAGAACCTTAAAGCCATCGCCTCAGGCTTTTGACGGAGAAATCGCGGATGACAAAGAAGGAGCGCCAAACCAAGAAGCGCCAAGGGAATCCGATCGGTCATCTGGGAGGCAAAGCGAAGCTCGGATGCCGGGTTGCGCAACCGAAGATCCGCCAAGGAGGAAAGGCACTCGATTAAAAAAAACATCAGGAGCAAACCCCCGACGAAACGGAACAGCTTAATTCCCAGCACCAAAGCCCGCTCGGCCGGGCTAACCTGGATTTCAGACTCGGAGACCGCCATGGGTGGAATTGTGATCAGCTATCCCCAAGGAGACAAGACGCTTGATTCAGCACTCGCAAGCCGCGAACCCCTGCGGCATTTTCCCGAGATGTTTTTCCTGATTCTCTGGCTGGCTCTGGTCGGAATCGCTCGCGGCGAATCCCCCACGGCAGACCCCGCAAGCTCTCAAGTAAAAACTGTAGATCCGGATTGGGCCCAAAAGGCCGTTTGGTACCAGATCTTCCCCGAACGCTTTCACAACGGGGACCCGAAAAACGATCCGACCCCGGACTATGCCCGGGTGCCGGACCGCATCCGCTCCAAATGGGGCATGATCCCCTGGACCAAGGAGTGGT
>RGGS01000449.1 GCA_010024525.1 Verrucomicrobiota bacterium
GTAGAGGGTGGTCCCCTCCAATCCACCCAGCTCCAGCAACAAAGAGGTGCCGTCATTCCGCAGGGTATAATCCCCGCTGGCAAAGTCCCACGCTCCGGGCGAACGACCGGGACTGACAAAGGCGGCGGAGGGTGTCCCGATTCCAGTTTCCAACGTGCCCTTACTGACAGTAAAATTACTATCCAGCTTGGCGTAGAAAATAAGGGCGCTGGAGCTCGAAATTTCCCCATCCGTCAAGGGGCGGCTTAGATCGGCTTGAATCTCCGAGGCGTTTCTGGCCGCGTTATAAAGCCGCACGTCATCGATTTGGCCTTTGAACTTGGAGGCACCGGTGTTGTGGGCATCCGAGCTGGCCCCGAAAGCCAGTGCGTTGGTTGTAACTCCTAAGTTTTGAAAACTTCCGGTGTTGGTCCAGGACTGGTTCGTTCCGTTAACAAAGATTTTTAGCGGGGCAGTGGAACCGGTTTCCCTCACCAAGGCAATGTGATACCACTTGTTGGCTTGGATCAGGTTGGTTGCCGTCCCCACCACGTAGGAACTCATGGGATTCGTGCGCATCTGACCGAAAGAAATGCGGCCATTGGCCAGAAGATCCATGTCCAAACCGGCCGTCATCGGGGCTCCATTCAGGTTTTGCAAAACCACCTGATAGTTTGCCAAGAGGTCGTTGGCTTTCATCCAGAAAGAGAGGGTAAAATCTCCAGAAAGCGGAGCGTTGGTGGTGGCGATCCTGAAGTTGTCGTTGACCCCATCCAAGATCACCGCACTGCCGAACAAATTGGTAATTCCTTGAACCGCAGAGTACAAACCGGAGTTTCTATCTTTCACACGGTAGGCCCAGGTCGAGACGGATAGATCTAGGTTGGTAAAGCTAGCGCTTGTGATGCCGACGTTGGTGGACGCGAACAGCACCCCCGAAACAAGATTGTTGGAGCTGGTCGCAAGCTCAACGGTGTAGCCCGCCGTGTTGTTGGCCGTTCCCGTCCAGTTAGCGGTGAAGCCCAAAGTGGTGACACCGGATTCCGTTAGATCGGTCGGCGCCGACGGAGCCGCCGGGCTGACTTGGATCGCCACCACCCGGCTGTCGGAACCGTTGGTGTTGCTCACCATGATCCGGGCAAACACGTTGGTCGATCCCATGGTGTTCGTGACGGACAGGGCGCCATTCGTGGAGAGGCTGATTCCCGAGGGTAGCCCCACTTGGCTGAAGACCGACCCGCTGACAGTGCTTTTCAAGGGCAGGTTGGTACTATCAACAGC
>RGGS01000450.1 GCA_010024525.1 Verrucomicrobiota bacterium
CAAGGATGAGTGCATTCTTTCCGGCGTACTTGCGTGCGGTATCGACCGCGCGATCGAGTTCCTGGATCTGGCGGGCGGCCAGATCGGCCCGGTTCTGTCCGGCGGCGGCACTCACCAAGGGGTGATCAATGACCAGAAAATAGCCGAGCAAGTTGTAGGCCAGAGTTTCGACCGCCCGGCGAACCATGTCAGCCAAGCGGATGGTGCCGGAGCCGTCTTCGGCGGCGGCGAGCGGGAGATCGGAGGAGGAAAAGAGTCCAAGAATTCGCCGAGTGTTCTATGCAGGGAAGGTTTCCAAGCCGCTCCGGTCGAAGATCATGGTGTAATCGAGTTTCTGCGCCTCCTGCTCGAGGTCGCGATGGCCGGCCTTTTTCTCGGAAGTGAAGATTTCGCGACCTCCGCCGAAGATCAGGTCGATGCGGGTGGAATCGAGGAGCTGGTTGGCGATGGTGGCGGAGACGGAGGCATCAGGCTGGTGAGCGTAAAACGCGGCCACTCCCGGCGAGGTGATGGAACCAGTGGAGATGATGCCCACGGCACGACCGCTGCGTTGGGCCTGATAAAGGAGGGTGTCGGCGGGTTTGCCATCGTAACGGAGGCTGAGCCGGCCCGATGGAGTGGGTTCACCGGTGGCAAGGAAGGAGGCAAGGGCGGCGGCATCACCTGTGAGGCGGTCGGTGGCCTGGGTTTCCACAAAGGCCATGGAATCGGCATTTCCCAGGGCAGAGAGTTGGCGGTTGGGGTCGCGGGCCTGGGCAAGGGAAAGAAGTTCGGGGCTGGCTCCGGGGACGAAGAAGATGATCACGCTATGGGTGCGGGCGCGGACAAAATATCGAACGTAGCTGGCGGAGAAGCCAACGAAGGCCAACAGGATGGCCAAGGCGATCAACTGGGGTCGCCAGCGTTTCATGCTCATGGAAAGAGATTAAAGCAGAACGGCTCCCGCGTGCCATCCGGCTAGGAGGTGAGTTGGAGGAAGGGTCGGCGATCAAAAGACTGCTGGAAGAGATCTCCTTTGCGCTCCAAGCCGAACGAGGCCTCTTCCGTGCCATTTCCCCGGGCTAAAATCAGGCAAATCCCCGGGCGCAGTTGGAGGCCGGCCGGATGGAGGGACTGGCGGTGAGATCGGTCCATGGCATCGGCCACCCGTAAAATCCCTGCCAGCATGCGCAGGGCCTCTTTTCTTTTTTTGGGAAGATTGGCGTAGCGCTTGTGCAACGGGGAGGGTGGGCTCTTTCGGTGGTAGCGGGCGATGAGGGA
>RGGS01000046.1 GCA_010024525.1 Verrucomicrobiota bacterium
TGCCTTGATCCTGATCTCCTTCCTCGAATCCTCTATTTTTCCGATTCCCCCGGACGTGCTGCTGATTCCGATGGTTCTGGCTCACCCTCGAAAGGCTTGGACCTACGCCTTGGCCTGCACGGCGGCCTCCGTGGTCGGAGGATGGGCTGGCTATGGTATCGGACATTTTCTTTATGACGCCGTGGGGGCCCCGGTCATCGCTTTTTATCATCTCCAGACCCAGTTCGAGACTTTCCGCAATGTTTTTAATGCTTACGGGGCTTGGATTGTTTTGGTGAAAGGGATGACCCCGGTGCCGTATAAGTTGATTACCATCACCGCCGGGGCCACGGGGATGAATTTGTTGCAATTTTCCATCGCCTCCTTTGTTTCCCGGGCCATGCGGTTTGTCTTGGAGGCTGAACTTTTGCGGCGCTTTGGACCGGCCATCCGTCCCAAGATAGACCGCTATTTGGAGGCCATCCTTGGCGTCCTCTTGGTGCTTTTGGTGGGTGGTTTCCTCTGCCTGAAGCTCCTTAAATAATCCTCTTTTGGGCGAAAATAGTTTGAACGTTTTGCCTGCTTGTCTGTCTATCTCTTTAGTTTTCGATCGTATCTCCTAGTGTTTGGCAAAAAGCGCGGATAAAACCGCGCTTTTTGTTTTCATTAATCCCTACATATCATTGACTTGTGGTTGCATTGAATTTAAATACCTATAAAAACTTAATTATTGTCTTTTTTGTCGGCTTAAATCATTGTTTCAGCCCCAACTATGATTTCGCGGGCTTATCATCATCATCCGGGAGTTCACGCCAGTCGGTTGGCCGAGGACTTGCAGAGAGAGATATGGGGATTTGCCCAAGCGGTCATGGATGCGGAAGGGGATCGTTGTGCTACCAATCGCATGACCTATTGGAAAAGTCGTTTGGCGATCTCAATTGAGCATGCCAAATCCAGGGGGATGGCTCCGGAGGAGTTGGCGCACCAATCGGAACTCAGCCTAAGCCGGTCTCAAGGCAACCGTTATCCAACGAGTCAGTCCCTTTTTCAAATCGAAACCTATCTTCGCCAGCAAGGGGTGCCTGCCCGTTTGAAGGCCGGAATGCATGCACCGGTCGGCTTTCCCGTCCGTAACAGTTAAAATTAGGTTCTCCCCACCCTTGGGTTGAAGGGATCGTCCGATGGCTTGACCCACAACGATCTTTTCCTCAAATTGACCTTTCATGGCAGACGCATCCTTGTGGGCGGTTGAGGCCGAGGGGGTAGGTTACTCCTACGGACGCAAGCGTGTTCTCGAAAACATCAGTCTTCGGGTTGAGGAGGGAGGCATGTTTTGCATCCTCGGGCCCAACGGGAGTGGAAAAACCACCCTTTTTAAAATCCTCTCCACGATCTTCGCCCTGCAGGAAGGGGAGGTTTCGGTGGCAGGCCGCAGTCTTCGCCAGTTTCCGACCCCTGTTCGTAAAAAAATCGGTGTTCTCTTCCAAAATCCCGCGGTGGACATGAAACTGACCGTGCGCGAGAACCTTCGCTTCCACGGGAATCTTTACGGTTTGGATACCCACGACCTGGAAAAACGTATCAACAAGAGCCTCGAGGCCCTTGGAGTCGATGACCGGGGGGGGGAGTTGGTGGAAAATCTTTCGGGTGGACTGCGTCGCCGGGTGGAGATCGCCAAAGTCCTGCTGACCCGTCCCAGTATCCTGCTCCTTGATGAGCCGACCACCGGATTGGATCCGGCGATCCGTGCGGAGCTTTGGAGCATCATTTCCGGAATCCGGAACACCCGTAAATTGAGCGTTCTTTTCACCACCCACCTCCTGGAGGAGGCCGAACCGGCCGATGAAATCCTTCTGCTGGATCAAGGACGCTCCGTGGCCTCCGGCAAGGTCGCCGATCTCCGTTCCTCCCTGGGTAAGGAATACGTCCGACTGGGCAGCTACCAACCCAAAAAGTTGGCCGCCCGCATCCGCAAGGAAGGGGAGATCGAGGTCACCGCCGAGCCCGCTTCTGTGAAGGTGGTTCCGATCCGCGGCTTGGCTGCGCCTTTGGCCATCAAGCTCTGGCGTCAATACAACAAGGAAGTTACCTCCGTCACCCTTTGCCGGCCCACCTTGGAAGATCTCTTTCTGCAAAAAACCGGACGCCATTGGTCCTCCAGCCCCGGGGAATTCTGATTTATGATGCAAGCCTCCTTTAGCCTCGCTCTTCGGGAAATCGTCCGTTTTCTTCGTCAAAAAAACCGTGTTATCGGGGCCTTGGCCACGCCGGTTCTCTTCTGGTTCCTGCTTGGTTCCGGGGTGGGGCGATCCTTGGTCACCCCGGGGTTTCGTGGGCGGTTGGATTACCTGACCTATTTCTTTCCCGGCATTATTCTCCTGATCGTACTGTTTACCGCCATTTTCTCCACGGTCTCCATCATTGAGGACCGTCGGGAGGGATTCCTCCAGGGGGTGCTGGTGGCTCCGGCTGGTCGTTCGGCCATTCTTTTCGGAAAAATCATGGGGGGAACCCTCCTCGCGGTCTTTCAGGCTTTGGTGGTTATGTTGCTGGCGCCCTACTCCGACCATCATCCCGATGCCCGGGTTCTTTTCCACCTGATCGCCATGACGTCTCTCCTCGCCGTGGGCTTGACTGCGTTGGGTTTCCTCATTGCCTGGCCGATGGATTCGACCCAAGGATTCCATGCCCTGATCAATCTCTTCTTTGTCCCGCTCTGGTTCCTGAGCGGAGCCCTTTTTCCCGCCGGTGGAGCTGCGGAGTGGGTACGCACCCTGATGCGCTTTAATCCCTTGAGTTACGGGCATGAGGCTTTGCAGGGACTGTTGGCCACCAAGCAGGGGCAGCCTCTGCCCATCGATCTTTCCCAGGATTATTCCATTATCTGCGCGACCACCCTTCTGCTCGTGATGGCCTGCGCCTTTCAGGTCAGTCGGCGTTCGTGACCGCTCCGGCCCCGGAACGTCCGGGTCCCCGCCCAGCCAACAAAAAATTGACCATCGTGGTCTGGGGCCTTCTCGTGGCCGGATTGGCGCTGGTGATGGCCGTGGGGATGAGGGAGATATGGATCTCCGCGGAACGAAAAAACTTTCGTAGCCTGCCCATTCTGGCCCAAGTCCCCGAATTTCTTTTCCTGGAGCGGGATGGACAACCCCGGAGCCTTAAGGATCTGGAGGGGGAGATCTGGGTGGCGGATTTTTTCTTTTCCTCATGCCCCGGTCCGTGTCCCGCCCTGACCAGTCAGATGGGGGAAATTTCCAGGGCCGTCACCCGGACCAAGGGAAAGGTGAAGGTGGTCTCCATTACCGTGGATCCCGATACCGATACTCCCGATAGGTTGCGGGTCTACGCCGACAAGTTTGGTGCGGGAAAAAATTGGTGGTTTCTGACGGGATCCTTGGACGACACCTTTCGTTTGGCCCGCGAAGGGTTCCAATTGGCCGTGGAGGTGAATCCTCCCGCCACCGCCGTCCGTGATGGAAAAATGCTCCACAGCACCAAAATCGCCCTGGTGGATGGGAAAGGCCGGATCCGGGGATATTATAACGGCACAGATGCCGACTTATTGGCTCGGATTCTCCCGGATATCGGCGATCTTTTGCAGGAAGAAAACCCCCGATGACTTTTCAGGATCTGCCATTCCTTAATGCCGTGCTGAACACATTGACGGCTCTGCTCCTTTTTGCGGGATGGATCCAGATCAAGCGGGGAAACAGGGAAGCTCATCGCAAAATCATGGTGACGGCGTTCCTCACCTCGACTCTCTTCCTTGCCTGTTACCTCCTGCACAAATTCACCGTTGGACCCAAGCTCTTTCCCATGCAGGGATGGCCCCGGGTGGTCTATATGCTAGTTCTGATTCCCCACACCATTTTGGCGGTGTTGAATCTACCTTTTATTTTGGCGGCGATCTGGTTTGCCGCCCATGGTCAGTTCGAAAAACATAAACGGTTGACCCGATGGGTATGGCCGGTCTGGATGTATGTCTCCGTCACCGGAGTCCTCGTGTATCTGATGCTTTACCGCTGGTTTGTTTAGATCGCTGGAGGCCGGGCCTAGGTCCGGCCTCGACTTGCCACCCGGTGGTAAAAGCTCCAAACTCTTGATGTGGAAAAGAAAGGGGGCGCCAAAAAGCATCAACCCGTGGATCTGACTCAGGTCGGTTCCGGGGCCGAAGTCCGCGTTCGGAGTCTGGAATGCGCTCCGGGGACCTGCCAACGACTGCGAGAGATGGGATTTTGTGAGAATGCCCTGGTTCGAAAGATTCGGGGCGGGGCGGATCTGGTCTGTTGGGTTTGTGGAACGCGGGTGGCTTTGAGTGCGCGTCTGGCCAGGCAAATTTTGGTTGAACACGTGGACGGGCGTTCCTGAAAAAATTACTTTGCGGGCGGATCGTCCCGTGGATCGGATGAAAAAGGATACTTCCAAGCGCTGGATCGCCGTCATTGGGAACCCCAACGCAGGAAAGAGCACGCTCTTCAACGCCCTTACGGGGCTCCGTCAGCGGGTGGGTAACTATCCCGGGGTGACGGTGGAAAAGCGGACGGGCACGGCTTACACCCTGCACGGAGAGGCGATCGAACTGATTGATCTTCCAGGGATGTACAGCCTCTCTCCGCGGTCTCCTGACGAGGAGATCGCCCTCCAGGTGCTTCAGGGTAAGGCAACTGGGTTGCCCCGGCCGGATGCGGTTCTCTGTGTGGTTGACGCCAGCAACCTAGAGCGGAATCTTTTCCTCGTCACGCAGGTGATGGAACTGGGCCTGCCGGTTCTGGTGGCTTTGAACATGGTCGATGTGGCGGAGGCAAGAGGAGTCCGGATTCATCCAGAACAACTGGAGCAAAAAATCGGGGTGAAGTTCATTCCCACCCAGGCCCATCGGGGCAAAGGCTTGGTGGAATTGAGGGCGGCCTTGGGGCAGCGCCTGAGTCAGGCGGGGGAAAGAAAGTGGACCATGCCAGCTCCCTTGGCGGCCGCTGTCGGGCAGATTGCCGCAGCTTGGCGGGAAGCCCAACCGGCGGAGATCCGGGCAGAGGGAAAAGCATTGGAGCTTTTGTCCGGGTCCGGCGAAGGACCGGAAGGAGCCCGCAAACTGGCCATGGCTTGGAGGGAGCGATTCGGCAAAGAGGCGTATGACTGGGCGGCGGCGGTGGCCGGAGCCCGCTTTGCCTATCTGAGGGACGTCCTGCACCAGGCGGGCGTGGGCCAGGGCTGGAGGGAAGTGGGATGGACCGACCGAATCGACTCCTTGGTGCTTCATCCTGTTTTCGGTTGGGGAGTTTTGGCTGGAATGATGATGGCGCTTTTCATCTCCATCTTTTCGATCGCTTCCTTTCCCATGGAGTGGATCGATGCCGGTTTTAGCGCGTTGGGGCAACTCGTGCAGGGCCACATGCCACCGGGGATCTTTCGGGACCTATTGGTGGACGGCGTATTGGCCGGAGTGGGCGGAGTGGTCATCTTTCTTCCCCAGATCCTGATTCTGTTTTTCTTTCTCGGGTTGCTCGAGGATTCAGGGTATCTGGCCCGGGCGGCTTTTCTTCTCGATCGCGTGATGCATCGGGTGGGGTTGAGCGGAAAATCCTTTATCCCGTTGCTTAGCTCGTATGCCTGCGCGATTCCCGGGATCATGGCCACCCGGACGGTCGAGGATCCCAAAGATCGGCTGACCACCATTCTGGTGGCGCCCCTCATGAGCTGTTCGGCCAGAATCCCCGTTTACACGACTCTGTTGGCCGCCGCAGTTCCGGCAACCCTTTTCCCCGCATGGGGGAAAGCGGCGGCCCTGTTGGGTCTATATGCCTTGGGAACGGGCACGGCTTTTGCACTCGCTTGGCTCTTTCGAAAAAAAATGTTGGGTGGTGGATCGCCTCCTTTGATTCTCGAACTCCCGCCCTACCGCATGCCGGCTTTTCGGACCGTCCTTCTGCGGATGTGGGAGAGAGCACTGATCTTTTTGCGCCGGGCCGGAACGGTGATTCTGGCTCTCTCCATCCTACTTTGGTTCCTTTCCAACTTTCCCTCCACATCCGGGGAAGCCTCCGAAAGGTTGGCTGGAAGTTTTGCCGGACAGCTGGGGCATTGGCTGGAACCCATCATCCGGCCGCTTGGGTTTGATTGGAGAATTGGAATCGGTTTGGTCGCCTCCTTGGCGGCGAGAGAGGTTTTTGTTAGCACGATGTCGATCGTCTACCACGTGGGGGGAGAAGAGGGGGGGCTCGTGCAGGCGATGCGTGGTGCAACCTGGCCGGACGGAGCAATGATCTATACCCCTGCGACCTGTGTGGCTCTTTTGGTGTTCTATGTCTACGCCTTGCAGTGCCTAAGCACCGTGGCGGTGGCGAAGAGGGAGACGGGGGGGTGGATCTGGCCGGCCTTCATGATGTTCTATATGACAGGGTTGGCTTATCTTGGCGCCTGGCTGGTGCAATTGATTGCCAGATTGGTGGGGGGGTAAACAATGTCCGGGGAATGGCAGATTTGGGCTGTGGTGGGGTCCGTGCTGACTTCTGCCGGGTATTTGCTTTGGAGGATCCTGCGACGTCGATCAGATAATTGCTGTGGAAATGTGGAGCCCTTAAAAAAAGGATCCCGCCTAAAATAGCTTGCTCCACTGTCTGGCACGTTCGGGCAAGGAACTAAAGTGTCTGTTTTCGGAGAGGAGTGATGGGGAGCGGTAGTTTGATTCTTGGAATTCTTTGTCCGGAAACTTCGTCTCCTGTGACGGGGTCAAAAAAATGAAGACTTTCCTGATCCGGAATGAGGTGGATCCTTTTTCCTTCCAGCCCCTTGGTTTCATGCAGGGTAATTCGACAGGCACATTTATGGCCGGCCGTATGCCCATAGAGAAAAGTTTCGGCTCCCATTGGTTCGACCAAATCCACCTCCAATTCCAGTCGTCCATGTTCCGAGGACTCGGGAGCAAGGTGCTCAGGGCGCACACCTAAAAGAATAGGATGCCCCGTCCGGGAGGAGAGGCGGGCTGCGAGCTCAGGATTTAACTGCACTTTCCAAGGTGAAGCATGGCCCTCATGGCATTCCTCGAGAAAGGTCAACCCCCCCTGCGTCCGTTGGAGGGTTCCCCGAAAGAAGTTCATGGTTGGGCTGCCGATGAAACTGGCCACAAAGCGGTTGGCAGGCTGATGATAAAGGTCCTCCGGAGTGCCTATCTGTTGCACCCTGCCTTCGGACATTACGACGATACGGTCCGCCATCGTCATGGCTTCGGTCTGATCATGGGTGACATAAATCATCGTACACCCCAAGGTACGATGCAGTCGACTGATCTCGGCTCGCATTTCTACCCGCATCTTGGCATCGAGATTGGATAGCGGTTCGTCGAAAAGGAACACTTGAGGTTCACGGACCATGGCTCTTCCTAAAGCCACTCGTTGACGCTGTCCGCCGGAAAGGGCTTTGGGTTTGCGTTCCAGCAGATTGTCCGGATCTAGAAGGCCCAGGGCTCGAGCCGCCTTGTCGACCCGCCGGCGTATTTCCTCTTTGGGAAATCCCCGCATTTCCAAGCCGAAGGACATGTTGCGGGCCACGGTCATGTGCGGGTACAGGGCGTAGTTTTGAAAGACCATGGCGATATCGCGGTCCTTGGGAGGGATATCATTTACCCTCCGTCCCCCGATGCAGATGATGCCACTACTGATATCCTCCAATCCCGCAATCATTCTGAGGACCGTCGTTTTTCCGCAACCGGATGGTCCGACCAGCACCAAAAACTCGCCCGAGGCAATCTCGAGGGAGACCCGATCCACTGCAACCTTGGTTGGGTGGCCTTTCTCCCCTGGAAACACCTTGCAAAGATTCTCGAGAATTACCTTGGACATGAAGACCTTATTTTAGCCCGCTTGTTGCGATTCCTCGAAGGAAGGTCTTTTGAGTGAAGAAAAAAAGTATAACCACAGGAAGAACCACCAGAGTGGAAGCAGCCATAAGATGGTGCCAGGGAGTTCCACTGATCGTGCTCTGAAGCGCCTGCAGGCCCAGGGCCAGGGTATATTGTTCCTCTCTGGCCAAGAAAATCAGGGGTCCGAGAAAGTCATTCCAGGTTGCCATGAACTGAAACAGCGCCACGGTTAATAACGCAGGGCGGGCCAAGGGTAGAATGATTTGCCAGAAAATGCGGAATTCGCTGCAACCGTCAATCCTGGCAGCTTCGGTCAAATCCCGGGGCAGGGCCAAAAAAAACTGGCGTAGCAGAAAAACATTGAAGGCGCCCGCCAGAAACGCGGGTACCCATAATGGTTTCATGGTGCCGATCCAGCCCAAGGTGCGAAAGAGTCCGAAGAG
>RGGS01000451.1 GCA_010024525.1 Verrucomicrobiota bacterium
ATCATGTTACCGTTCCTAACCACTCTCCGCTCAAGATTGGGACACTTCTTGGTGGGGTTCTGAAGCCTGTTGCAGCGCATCACGGTTTAAGCGTCGAGGAATTGCTGGAAAGGATCGGGTTGTAGGAAATCTTATTCAGAGTACGGCACCTCGGAGCCAAAGTCCAAGGGGACTGTGGGCGCTTATGAGGAGGAGTTGCGGGATTTTTAATTTTCCCAAAACAACAGTTTGCGGATCAAATTTCGTGGCAGCCTTTTCAAAAATAGCGACTTATAACGCGAACAGCTCCTGTACGATTTTGGACCTTCTGGGAAATTGTACGGTTTTCGACGGTCTCTTTGGTTCCGTGTGCTGCTCTCAAAGCGCCTGCTCTCTGGATATACCTATTTTAGCATGATGCGCCGATTGTCGCAACGGTATGCGTGCAATATTGACCACAAAAATGGCCTCGGACACTTCGGACGCCAGTCACACCTTTTATTTTCGCCAAGACAAGCGATAGCGTAGCTGAGTCTACGCAGATCGCTCCATTTTCAGGCGTTCAGCCAGCCAGACCTTGATGATGGACTGGCGAGTAACACCGACCCGGTCCGCCTCTCGGTCCAAGTTCTGAATCATCCAGATGGGCAGGTCTACGTTCACCCGTTTCTGCTCCAAATTTGGTCTCTTTGCGGTTGAGATATCCAGATGCGGCAACAGATCCGCACCGGAATCGAAGATGTCATCAAGTTGCTCTGCTGTCATGGTATAAATCCTCCTCGTTGATTCTGCTTCTGCGGGCTGAAATGATCCGGATTTTCGAGTTTCTCTCTGCAAAAAACACGCTCCAAACCTTCCCCTGCATACTGGCGATGAGGGCGAACCTCGGCTCTGTGTCGCTCTTTGCTTGGATTTGCAGGGCGTAAAGGTCTTTCCAGAGTTCTTGCGCTTGGACGAAGTCTATACCGTGCTTGAGACGGTTAGCTTCGCTCTTGGCTTGATCGAACTCAAATTCCATTTCTATCCATTATTTATACCGTAACGGATTCATGGTTGCAATGTAAACCGACTGAAAAATCGCGCCGTCTACGTCCGATCCGGCCATATTCAAGAGAGACCTTGAAAACGGCGTCCGAAGCGTCCGGGACTGACTGGACGCGGTGCGAAGGCTCCGTGTGTGGGGCTTATGTCACGCTCTGGATAGAGAAAACCGCCGACTTGAAAACTTCAGTTTCCAGATGGGTGTAACCCCTGTGAATGCTCTTTGTTTGATGGGCCACC
>RGGS01000452.1 GCA_010024525.1 Verrucomicrobiota bacterium
CGCCGATTGGCCCGATCCGCACCTTTGCCATCTCAAGGTCCGGCAGCCGGGAGCCCTAAAATTTCCCACGGATGAAAAACATCGGGCCGGCCTGGATCTAATCCGCCGCCAGCTCCACATGGTGTTTGGCGACCGGGCGCGCTTGGAACTCGGGCAGGAACCTTTTGATTCGGTGGTGGCCAAGGTCGTTCTGCCGGTATGAGCCAGGAAAGCCTTTCCGCCTACCTGGTGGAGGACGAACCCCTCTGCCGCGCCGATTTTCGCCAGACCCTCCGCGCTTTTCCGGAAGTCCAGCTCCTCGGGGAAACGGACAACCTGTCCAAAGCCCGGAATTTTTTGACAAACCACTCGGTGGACCTTTTGTTCCTCGACCTTTCCTTGGGCCGGGAAAACGGCCTGGATCTGGTCGAAACCTTGCCGCGCCGACCTTTGGTCATCGCGCTCACGGCCCATCCCCAGCACGCCGTCCGGGGATTCACCCTCGAGTTGGTTGACTATATCCTCAAGCCGGTGGAGGAAGCCCGGTTGCGGGTCGCCTTGGACAAGGCGCGACACCGAAAGGCGACCGCATCCTTGCAACCCGGCAGGGTCACCTTTATCGCGGAAATCGACGGCGAAAAAATCATCCTGGAACTGGCGGAAATCATCGGTGCGGAATCCATGGGCAACTACGTGCTGCTGCACACCTCCAGGGGCAGTGCGGTGAAACGCGCCACCTTTAAAAATGTCAGGCAAAAGCTTCCGCCCAGTCTCTTTTTGGAGACCAGCCGTGGCCGTTTGGTGGCCCGCCATGCGATCACGGGATGGAAACGGGACGCGTTGGGGCACCTTCTTCTTCAGGTCGAAAAGGGGTCACCGTTGCGGGTTTCCCGGAGCCATGCCGCCGGTGTCTTGAAAATTCTTGAAGGAAAGAGCGCCCGTTAATCTCCAGAGGGCAACGCTTGGAGGCCGGTTTTTTGTCTCCATGGGCAAGTGTCCGCACCCCTTTGGAAAAGATGCATTCCGCCAAAAACAGGTTAGTATAACTGGATGGCGAGAATGAACCGGGGGTGCGTGATACGGATGGGGGCATGGGCGGCCATGGTGCTGGTCGCCGCCTCGGCCCTAGCCACGGTTCCCAAGCCGAATCCCGGCAACCAGGCCACGGCCATCCTGGTGCAAAAACTTCTCCAAGATCACCACTTCGCCGGTAAACCCCTGACGGAGGATAAAGCCCGGGAGTGGATCCGTGCCTATATGGAGGCGCTCGACTACAACCAT
>RGGS01000453.1 GCA_010024525.1 Verrucomicrobiota bacterium
AACACTGCGAGGTGGAACGCTGCAGAACGGCAATCTGTTTGCCAGTGCATACAATCTCGAGCGCGGTTCGGTGACTGCGGTATTTGGGGGATCTGCGAAAGTGGTGAAAACGACGGACGGTCTGGTCGATCTGTTGAGTGTGAATACGTATACGGGCGGAACGGAGATCCGAGGAGGCACATTGCGTTTGGGTGGAAACGATCGCCTGCTTGCGGCTGGATCGCTGCTTGTGACGAGCGGTTCGTTTGACCTCGGTTCGTATTCCCAGACGCTGAGCGCGGTTGCGATGACAAGCGGTATGATCCTGAACGGAACACTCACCGCAAGCGGGTTTATTGTTGATTCGGGCACAGTCACTGCGAGGTTGTCAGGAGCTGGATCGTTGGTGAAAAATACGGAGGGAACCCTGACGCTTGGTAACCAGAATGATTATGTGGGCGGAACCACGATCAATGGAGGGACGCTGGCGCTGGGAGTGAATGACGCGCTGTTGTCGACTGGATCTGTGACCCTGAAAAACGGGGTGCTGTCATTGGGCGTCACGACGCAGACGGTTGGAGTGATGACGCTGGCTGGCGGGTTGCTGAGCGGTGGTATGGTGTATGGAGCAGCCTATGCGGTGGAAGCCGGTACCGTTGAGACGGTGCTTGCTGGGACTGCGGCGCTTGTGAAGAGCGGTTCTGGCACAGTGACGTTGAACACGGCGAACAGCTACGTTGGCGGCACCACGGTGAATGGTGGTACTTTGTTGCTGGGTGCAACGGATCGACTGGCTGACGCGGGTGTGTTGAACATTGCAGGTGGTGTGTTCAACCTTGGCGGCTACAACGAAACGGTGGGTGTGGTGACCCTCAATGGCGGCTTGATTAGTAATGGCATTCTGACTGGAAGTGCCTACTCGGTGCTGTCTGGTGAGGTGAGTGCGTTGCTCGCGGGAAGTGGTGCGTTGACGAAGACCTCGGTTGGACTGGTGACGTTGACAGCGAATAACAGCTACAGCGGCGGAACGACGGTGAGCGCTGGGACACTGGCGTTGGGAGTGACCAATGCGCTACTGGGGTCCGGCTCGGTGACCTTGAATGGTGGTGAGCTCGCGTTGGGAACGACGTCACAGTTGGTGGGAGAGGTGACGTTGGTGAGCGGATTGATCAGTGGCGGAATTCTGACAGGGAGCAGCTACAGGCTTGAGTCTGGAACGATCACGTCTGAGTTGGCTGGCACTGCGTCTGTGGTGAAGAACAATACTGGAACGGTGTTGCT
>RGGS01000454.1 GCA_010024525.1 Verrucomicrobiota bacterium
GGTGGTCATTGGAGACGGAAACACCTTTCGGGAATATGTGACGATTCACCGAGGGACCCAAGAGGGTACGGACACCGTGATTGGAAGCGGGTGTTTTCTGATGGTGGGAGCCCATGTGGCCCACAATTGCCGGTTGGCGGATGGAGTGATCTTGGTTAACAACGTGCTTTTGGCGGGGTATGTGGAGGTGGAGGAGAAGGCTTTCTTGGGCGGGGCGGTGGTGGTGCACCAATTTGTCCGGATCGGAAGATTGGCGATGGTCAGGGGTCAGACCCGGGTGGGCATGGATCTGCCGCCCTATTGCATGGCGGTGGCAACGAACGGGGTGTGTGGGCTGAATTTGGTGGGACTCAAGAGGGCCGGGGTAGGACCAGACGGACGAAAAGCCCTGCAAAGGGTGTACGAGTCGTTTTTCTTTGGTGGCAAAAACAGGGCTCAGGCCTTGGAGGAGATCCGCAAGAGTGGGGATGCCAAAACCCAAGAGGTCATAGAGTTCTGTCACTTCATCGAGAAAACTAAAAGAGGCATTTGCCACGGCCTGAAAGCCGGAGAGATCAGCCTCGAGGAAAATTAAAAGCGGGACTGAATGCCGACTTCGAGGGCGAAGTTGTAGCTGTTTTCGAAATCGTAGTTTCCGATGCGGGGGGTAAACGCGCCTAGAAGTTTGAAGACTCCATAAAAATCAACCCCCGGAGTCACCGTATAGTTGGCGCCTAACTGGGCATTAAAGCCGAACTGGAAGGCGCTTCGACAGTAGTTGCCCTGAACATCACTGGTATTGATGTAATAATTGTTAACGTCCAACTGTTGCCAGATCGCGCCTATGCCTCCTCCGATAAAAGGTTTGAAAGCAGTGGTTCCGGGCCAGCGAAGTATTCCGTCGATTTGCACCGGAACTTGCACCAAGTCCCCATCGGCAGAATTATGATATGATTGTCCATTCGCGAGGGTTACATTGTATTGATTCAACCCATTATAGATGACTCCCGTCTGAAGGCTGACGCCCAACCAATCGTAAATATTATAGCCAAACTCAACATCGAATCTGAACCCCGGATTAAAAGTAAAATTTTCCCCTGAGATTCCCTGGTAAGGGTACGCTTGCATATTGGTTCCATTGTAGACGCGACGTGCGGTCATTTGCCCTTGGATCGAGCCGCCAAGGGCGGCGTTCATAAAAAAGTCTTCGTAGGTCCCCAACTCGATCGTGGATTCGGCAGAGGATACGGGAGCTGGTTTTCCGGAGACAGTCTGCAGGGG
>RGGS01000455.1 GCA_010024525.1 Verrucomicrobiota bacterium
TAGCCGACGAGTTTTCATGGTTGGTGCACCCGGGCGCCTGATGTTGTTGCGATTTCAGAAGCCACAGGTCCCGAAAGTCTTCGGTCTTCATGTGACAAGTTCATGACGCTTGGATGTTTTTCCCGTGAAGACCACATCGCCTCAACCCGGCGAACTCATCGGGATTCCGCAGGCAAGCTCTTCGCAAAAACCCCTGTGGGTCGGGGGTTCGGGGTCGCTGAGACTTCAAATAGGAGTCGCCCCGGAAAACTTTGGGTGACGGGACGTTTCCTGCTTGGAGTCACCGGGCCGGACCAGTAGCAGACTGAGGATCCGCGCATCCACCGCGGCGGAATCGCCCCGCGCCATGAAGTACAATGCCATCTGGATCTCGGATCTCCATCTCGGAAGCAGGCACAGCCAAACCGAGCTCCTGCTGGAATTCCTGCACCATCACGAATGCCGACACCTGTATCTGGTGGGAGACATCATCGACGGCTGGGAACTCCGAAGGAAGTGGCTCTGGAGCACTCAGGCCAACACGGTCATCCAGAAGATCCTGAGGATGAACCGGAAACAGACCCGCGTGACCTACATCTTCGGAAACCACGATGAATTCATGCAGCAATTCCTCGGATTGAACCTGGGCGGCGTCCGACTGGTGGAACGGGCGGTTCACGAGGGGATGGACGGGCGGCGTTATCTGGTGCTGCACGGCCACCAACTCGATGGCCTGGTCCTGTTCAATCGGCTTCTGGAGAGGGTCGGTTCGCGGCTCTACGACTGGATCCTGGAATTCAACCTCCACCTCAACCGACTGCGGCGACGCCTGGGGTTCGGCTATTGGTCGGTCGCCGCCTATCTCAAATTCCAGGCCAAGGGAGCCGTTCGTTATGTCACCCAATACGAGGAGGCCATGGTACGCATGGCCCGAGCGGCCGGGGTCGAAGGGGTCATCTGCGGGCACATCCACCGGGCCGAAATCCGGACGGTACACGGCTTCGAGTACCTCAACTGCGGTGATTGGGTGGAAAGCTGCACCGCTCTGGCCGAGGATTTCGAAGGGAACATCCACCTGTTGCAACTCCATGAACCGGGCGTTCGGGGCACCGGTCGCCCGAAGGGGAGCACCGCAGCTGAACCGGGCATTCCGCGCATGGTCCAGAAGGATCGATCACCCCGGCGGCCGACGACTGGCGAGGGGGATCGATCTTCCAAGTCCATCACCGCCGATCTGCCGGGCTTGTGAATCGTCGCCGGGCCCGCGCTGGGCGCGATTC
>RGGS01000456.1 GCA_010024525.1 Verrucomicrobiota bacterium
AACTGGCAGGCCACAAACCATGGATGATCCGGAATTTCTATCAATTCGACGAGGTCTCCTTTGGGATGCACCCCGCTGATCCTTAATCCCGCCTTCTCCAGCACAGCCCGATGGGCATTGTTAAATTCATAACGGTGTCGGTGTCTTTCCCGGATTTCGGATTGGGCATAGGCTTTCTCGGCCATGGAGCCTGAGGCCAAACGGCAGGAGTAGCTCCCTAATCTCATGGTGGCACCTTTGGCCCCATTCATTTCCTGCCCGGGTAGGAGCGTAATGACCGGATCCTGCGTTTTGGAGTCGAATTCGGAGCTATGCGCCTTCTTAAGGCCGGCCACGTCCCGCGCGAATTCAATCACGGCGACCTGCATTCCGAGACACAGGCCAAGGTAGGGGATTTTCTTTTCCCGGGCGTACCGTGCTGCCGCAATTTTTCCCTCAATTCCGCGTTCGCCGAAACCACCGGGCACCAGAACCCCGTCCATGCCCTTGAGCAGGGCTTCCGCTCCCTGCTTCTCAATTTCCTCGGCATCCACTTTGACGAGGTCAATACCGGTATCCTCCCCCGAGGCGGCATGGAAAAGGGCCTCTGTGACGCTTTTATAGGCATCTGGAACACCGAGATACTTTCCCACCATGGCGATTTTGGCGCGATATTTTGGGGAAATCATCCGTCCCACGAGTTTCTCCCACTCCTTGAGATTCGCCTGAGGGGCCTTGAGTCCCAAGGCATGAACCACCAGCTCATCCAACCGTTCACGGTGCAGCATGAGGGGGACTTCGTAAATTGTGTGTTTTACGTCCTGCTCCTCGATCACGGCCTCCACCGGCACATTGCAGAAGCTGGAAATTTTTTGCCGGGTCTCATGATCAACCGGGTATTCGCTGCGGCAGATGAGAATCTGGGGTTGAATTCCGATCTCGCGGAGTTTGGCCACACTCTGCTGCGTCGGTTTTGACTTTAACTCACCTGCCGCCTTGATGAAGGGAACCAAGGTTACGTGGATAAAAAGGCACTGGCCCGGGGCGTTCTCAAGGGAAAACTGACGGATGGCCTCGAGGAAGGGCAACCCCTCGATATCCCCGGTGGTGCCCCCGATTTCGGTGATGAGAATATCGCAGTCTTCGTGCTGTCCCATGTGGCGAAGGCGATTTTTAATCTCATCGGTGATATGAGGGATGACCTGCACGGTTTTTCCGAGGTAATCCCCCCGCCGTTCCTTTCGCAGAACCTCCTCGTAGACCTGCCCGGCGG
>RGGS01000457.1 GCA_010024525.1 Verrucomicrobiota bacterium
GACTTGTCCGGAAATACCCGAATCCAGAGTTTGCCCTTCCGCTTCATGTTTCGGGTCAAGGCCACCCGGGCCGCCTCAATCTGAATATTGGTCAACCAGCAGCGCTCCAGAGCCTGCAAGCCGAAGGAGCCGAAAGCCAGGGTGATGCAGCGGGTGGCAAAGCCTTTTCGGCTGCCACGCTGTGTTTTGCGGAACTTAACTCGCTTGGGAACTAAAGGCATAACAAGACGGGCCGCTTAGGCCTTCTCCTCCGGTTGGCAGATCCAAACTTTTACACCGATCTTCCCGGCCACCGTCATGGCTTCGGCAAACCCGTAGTCGATATTTGCCCGCAAGGTGTGCAAGGGGACTTTACCCTCGTGATACTGTTCCGTTCGGGCGATCTCCCCTCCCCCCAATCGGCCACCGACTCGAATTTTTACTCCGGCCGCACCGAAATCGAGGGTGGTCTGCATTGCCTTTTTTACCGCCCGGCGGAAAGACACACGACGCTCCAACTGTAGCGCAATATTTTCGGCCACCAGCTGTGCGTCGAGCTCGGGGTTCTTAATCTCTTTGACATCGATCAAAACCTCACGATTCGGGGTCAACTGCTGGGTTTCGTCGCGCAGTTTATCCAACTCACTCGCTTTCCGTCCGATAACCAAACCTGGGCGGGCGGTATGCAAGGTCACTCGCACCCGGTTGGAGGCGCGCTCGATCACGATTTTGGAAATCGCAGCACTTTCCAGACGCTTTTTGATGAAGTGACGAATCTGGTAATCCTCGTGAAGGAAAACCGGGAAATTCTTTTTGTCCGCGTACCAGACGGAGCGCCAATTACGCGTAACCGGAAGGCGGAAGCCAATTGGATGTGTCTTTTGTCCCATAACTTGTCTTATCCCTTCCCTTCAGCCTTTGTTTTGGCCGACTTCTTGGTTTTTGCTGCAGGCTTCTCCACTGCGGGAGCGGCCTCCCGCAGCGTGATGCGGATATGGGTCTCACAGCGCAACAGCTCGAACATAAAACCCGTGTCGAAAAAATCTTGCGTGACCGCATTGTCAATTTGATGACACCCATTGTCGGGATCGGCAATGTGACGAGTGAAGTGAATGTGGAAATGGATTTCACGCGGCTTGAACAGACCCGTGAAATTTATGATCCAGAATCGCGTGCGATCCGTTCCAAACAGGAATCGGTGCAAGATTCCAGTGACGGAATCGCCCGTGGTGTTCCGGGTGCAACTTCCAACCAGCCGCCGACAACGCCAC
>RGGS01000458.1 GCA_010024525.1 Verrucomicrobiota bacterium
TTCATGAATGGGGAAACGAACACATCTTTATCCCAGGCCCCAACGGTTAGCACGACGGCCACCTTATCTTCGCCTGTCGGGGAATATGAAATCGCTGTGACGGGCGGATCGGCCGACAACTACATCTTCCAGTATCTGCCCGGCAAATTGACGATCACCCCGGCTTTACTTGGTTCCACGGCGATCTCCTGGTCGACTCCAACGAACCTGACCTATGACGGAAACCGCAAGGTCTTTACCGCCAGTGCGGCAGGAGTGACCAACTGGATCTATCGTTATGTCGGAACCAACTCCACCACCTACGGACCCAAGGATGACGCGCCCACCGAAGGCGGGGACTACGTGGTAACCGCGACCGCCGGCGGCGGCAACTATAGCGGGAGTGATAGCCGCACCTTCACCATTCAACGCGCCAGCCAAACCATCCTGTTTGGCTCTTTGGAGAGCAAACTGACCACGGATGGGGACTTCGAATTGACGGCCACCACCTCGTCCGGTCTGCCGATCTTTTACACATCGTCCGACACCAATGTGGCCACGGTGAGTGGCAGCACGGTGACGATCGTTGGTCTGGGAATCACCCAGATCAGTGCGGACCAGCCTGGAAACCGGAATTACCAAGCGGCGGCAACCCTCCAGCAGAAGTTGACTGTCTCGGCTCCTTACACCGCTCCGACTCTCTCCGGCACGGTGGGATTGACCGCGCTCTATGTGCAAAGCGGGGACCAGGCCCCGGGGGAAGGGGATCCGGAGGTTCGGGATTGGGCGTCCGGTGGGCAGGCTCACTATCAGCAAAGCACGCGGGCGGACAGCGCTGTCTCCATGGTCGCGCCCTATGTGATTCTTGGACAAAAGAGCTCCAATGTTCTGGTGGAGACAAATTTCCAGACATTTTCACTGAGCCACACCAATGAACAGGGTCGGCTGGTTTTCCTCCCCAACCCCGCCTATTTGCCTGCCTTTAACAATCTGCTGTCCGCACAGGGATCTTTGGATGGCTACCAATATGAGTACCGCGCGGAGGACACAAATGGCGCCACGGTGGCGACCTCCTGGGCAATCAGAGCGATCTGATCATCAAATTGCTGCGTGAGTGCGGCCAGGCTTCCATCCGCCTGGGCATCAGCGAGCGGACGTTACGCTACAAGCTGGCCCGATATCGTGAACACGGCATCCTTGCGGAGAGTGCATGAGCGTCCAGTCCGTTGCCATGCAGCAGGCACTTGAACA
>RGGS01000459.1 GCA_010024525.1 Verrucomicrobiota bacterium
AAAGGTCACGCTTAGCCTCAAAGAACAAACCGAATCTAAGGAAAAAGTCTTGGAGTTACCTGCTGGAAAAAACAAGGGTGAATCAACTCGTTTTGAATTCTAAATAAATAAACATAAGTTTTTCATTTATAATATCTTGCGAACACAAAGTCGGTTAACTTAACAATACAAGTCAGTCATCTTTTGATTTTTTCAAATTTAGGTCCAAAGTATTTATAGGCAACTACTTTAATGAAATCCAATGCCCTTTTTCTGGCGTGAAAACCGGCCTTTCAATAACCGCACCCCGGTTGCGGGCCGTTTGCGGTTGGCTATTGGTCATTTGGTTTTGTTGGATCCGAGGGCCTGAGGCCCTTGCCCAGAGTTGGACCTTAGTTCCCTCGGTAAATTTTTCTTCTATCCAGTTGAGTCAATTTTCCGACCACGAGCTGGAAGTTCCCTATTTTCTCAATCACTTCGCCCAAGTGGCCAATTCCGTCGTGGAGACAACAACGGTCGTCAACGGGGTCACCTACCCCCGCGGTTTTCTAAATATTAAGGTGAATCGCGAACCCGTCGACAACATGCCCTACAACGCGCGCATCCTCGAAATGCAAATGGTCCTCGCCTACTTCTACACGGCGAACCGGCCCTGGAATCCTTATTACAACAGCACCCCCGTCCGACAGAGATTGGAGGCTATGTTGAGTCTCTGGACGCAAATGCAAGCAGCCGACAGCTCCGGCTACGGCGGATTGTTTTCGGAGTACAGCTCCACCAATTGGAGTCTGGCCCCCACGTCCTTTGGGTGCATGGCCGCCGCCCAGGCCCTGGACCTAATCGTAGATTCAGGACTCCCCTTCGACGGCGCCATTCTGGAAAACGCCCGGGCCAGCCTGCGTAAAGCCCTGCTGGCTTTGTATAGCCGCACCGATATGCGCACCGCCGCTAAGCAATACAGCAATCAGTTCAATGGATCCTACCATGCCACCCTGTTGTACTTGGAAAACTGGCCGGATGCCCAACTGCAGTCTGCCTTCGTCCAAGCCGTGACCGATTCCGCCTCCCAGGACCAAAGCCCCGCGGGATTTTGGTACGAGCAGGAGGGGCCGGACTTCGGATACTCCGGGGTTCACGATAATAACCTGCGCGTGGCTTGGCCCCGGCTCCGGGGCCGCTCGCTCACCAACGCCTCAGGGGCCAATATCGTGGATCTCATCCTGCAGGATGATGTTCGATGGCATGAATGGC
>RGGS01000460.1 GCA_010024525.1 Verrucomicrobiota bacterium
TCATGGAAGTCGTCGGCAACTTCCGGAGCGTCCAATCTTCATTCAATTGCCGCAGTGCCGACTGCATCTGCAACGCGCACCGGACAGCGTTGACTGCGTCCCGGTCAATTTCCTGCTCCAAACTGCGCGCCACGGGCACTCCGAATACCGCCATGATGGCGTCGCCGATGAATTTGTTAATGATCCCTCCGTTGTCCTCAACCTTGGGGGCGACGGCCTCCATAAACTCGTTCATCCAGTTTAAGAGTGTCGAGGGTTCCATCGTTTCGGCGGTGGTCGAAAAATTTTTCAAATCCGTAAAGAGCACAGTCGCGGTGAGTCGCTGGGGTCGAATCTGTCCGCCCTCCATAAATGTTTCCCGCTCCGCCCAAAGAGTGTCCACCACGCCAGAGGAAACATGGCGCGAAAAAATGGATTTCATCATCCCCATCTCCATTTTTTCAGCGTACGCCAAAAAGGAAGTTACGAAGATCGCTGCCGTTCCAAATCCCGCTCCTGGAGTGAGAATCGGCAGCCAAAGACGTTGACGGAACGCCAGGAACCCCAGCAAACCGATAGCCGTAAGCCCCAACCCCAGAGCAGAAGCGAGACGCCATGGGGACGCACAAGCCAATCCCAGCACGCCGCCCAAAGCGGTGACAATTGCAATCAAAGCCAATTCCCTGGACTCAGGCAACCAACCAAGCGGTTTGACGCCGTTAAACCCCGCTCTTAGTAGCTGATTGATCACTGCTGCGTGCTGAAAAACACCCCAATGCGCCTCGCTCACCGGACTTTTATTGGCGTCTTTAACGCTATCTAAATTGTTTGCTACAATCACAATTTTACCCGCCAAATCCAAAGAACCGGGACTCTGCGATTCGAATACATCCTTAAACCGAATCACACGAAAGCCTGACTCCACGTTATCCCCAACGCGGTTGAATCGTACTTTGTAGTCCACCAGCATTTCATAATCTCGAATATCGAGACCTACGTAGGCTCCGGCCGATGGGTTTATTCGAGGTATCAAAACGTTTCCAACCTTCAATTCCGTGCCCTGCATCTCAATGGGGACATCATGAGCGGCCAGATATTCCATGGCGAGGGCAAGTGCCAACGATGGCCTTGGCTCGGGAAGGCCGCTTTCCATGAATAAATACGCCCTCCGGTAAACGTCATCTACTTTGTAATCGCGCGGGATATTGTTAGGCGCAATGCGTTCGGGTTTGTCAGCGAGCGCTGGTGGTG
>RGGS01000047.1 GCA_010024525.1 Verrucomicrobiota bacterium
GATGCGGAGAAGCCTGCCAGCCCGGAAAGCTTCTCGGAAAAACCACGCATCCCGGAGGAATTCAAGGAGGTCGCCGCCAAAGCCACCTCCCTCTACAACGAAAAGAAATTTGACGAAGCGGCGGCCGCCTACGAACAGATTCTGGCGAAATATCCGCAATCGATCTATGCCCTTTCCAATTTGGGAGTGGTTCGCTTCCAACAGCAGAAATATCCCGAGGCGGAGAAACCGCTTCGCGAGGCCATCCGGGTGGCGCCCAACGACGCCTTTTCCCATTCGGTCCTGGGCATCGTCTTGGTCCAGCAGGAAAAATATGACGACGCCATCCAGGTGTTAAGTCGGGCAGTGGCGCTGGATCCCAATGACGCCAAAACCCGCAACTACCTCGGAATTTCCTCTTCCCGCAAGGGATTGCAGGAGGCTGCTGAACAGGAGTGCCGCAAAGCCATCGAACTGGACGACAGTTACGGTGACGCCCATTTCAATTTGGCTGTGATTTACGCCACCCAGAATCCCCCCTCCAAAGAATTGGCCAAACGCCACTACAACCGCGCCTTGGAGCTTGGCGTCCCCAAGGATGCCGAGCTGGAAAAACTCCTAAACTAACCCCGGTGGCTGGGCCACGAGGGGAGCCTGATCTCTACCCGAGTCCCCCTCTCCGTTTGCGAATCGACCCTCAGGGCGCCTCCATGTGCCTCAACTGTCCGGCGCACCAGGGCCATGCCCAGACCGGTTCCGCCCGGGCGGCGGGACAGAAAGGGTTCATACAACCGCTCGGTGATTTCCTTCGGCATACCCCGACCGCTGTCCTGTACGGTCAAAAACACATTCTGCTCTCGCGGTTGAACCCCCAATTTTAGCTCTCCCCCTTTCGGCATAGCCTCCACGGCATTCAAGACCAGGTTCAGGACGGCCTGCTCCAACTGCGGACGATCCCCCCGGATCATTGCCTTTCCCCGCGGCGGAACTTTTTTCGTCACCTGAATGCGGGCCGCCGAGAGCTTGGTTCGGGTGAGAAGAAAGACCTCCTCCATCAGATCCGTTCCATCCACCGCCCCGATCTCCGGATCGGCCGAGCGGGCCAGATTGAGAACCCGGTCCAGAATTCCATTCATCTGCGCCAGCTTGGCCTCGATCAGGTTCAAATCTTTCGCCTGAGCCTCCGAAGGCTGCAATCCGCGGAGGGCCGTGTGCCAAAGCATCCGGATCACCGCCAGAGGGTTTCTGACCTCATGGGCCACCTCGGCGGCCAACATTCCCAAAGAAGAAAGCCTCTCCCGATTGCGCAACTCCCCTTCCGTGCGGTCGAGCCGACCGGATAACCGGGATCTTCCCAAAGCCGCCGCCGCCAAGCCGGCCAATCCCTCCAAAAGCCGAATTTCGGCATCGGGAAACCTGCGCGTTTCCGCTGTGGCCACACACAGAACACCGATCCCCTCTTTTTTTTCGACCAATGGAACCGCCAGAACGGAAACCAGCCCCTCTTTCTGGATCCGGTCGGAATGTGGATCTTGCGGGCTGGAACCCACATCCCGGACGGAGATCGGACGCCCCCGGCGAACCACATAACCCAAGGCGGTGTCGGAAATCTCAAGGGGAGGCTGCTTGCGGTAGGCGGAGGAACCTCCCAGACACACCTCGAGAAAGAGTTCCTTTTTTTTGGGATCGAGGAGAAAAATGGAGGCAAGTTTCGCCCCGGAGAGACGGGCCGATTCACGCGCCACCCGGTTGAGGATGGCCTCCGGTGTCTCTTCCGCCCCGATGGCGGCTCCCACCTCCGCCAAAGCCGCCGACCGGCGGCTTTCTTCGCTGGTGCCCGCCACCTTCCAAGCCAACCCCAACCAGCGAGCTGCCTCCAAGGCCATCTCCTGCAGTTGGGACTCCTGCCCCTCGGAAAAAAAGTTCTTTCTTCGCGTCCCCACCACCAAAACGCCCATCAGGTTTTCTCCTTCGCTTATGGGAGCCGCCATTTCGCTTCCTCCTGCACCCAATCCCCAGTTGCTCTTCTGCAAGTCCGCCCTCGCGGAAATTCCCCGGCTGGCCACCCAACCGGCCAAACCCTGGCCTGGCACCAACCTTTTTTGCCGGACCGTGGCCGCCACGCCCAACGAGGCCTCCATTTCCAAATCCCCGTAGTTGGGATTCAGGAGGTAAAGGGCCACCCGTTCTGCCCCGAATTCCTTCTTGGCAGAAGCCACGATGCGAGCGGCCAATTTCCGTGCATGCAGCAAATCCCCTGGCTCCAATTCCAAATACCGGTTTCTTTTTTTCACCGGCTGACCACGCCTTTCAGCCGCGCCAAGAGCCGATCCAGTTCCGCCGGATCGGTGATGGGTCGACCTTCCTGACCGACAATACTAAAGGTGTCAATGGCGGCACCTTTTTCCGTGGTGATCCGGGCCCCCTCGATCTGAATTCCTTCCTCCGAGATGGCGCGGGTCAGGGCGTGTAAAAGACCGACCCGATCGGGAGCCTGCACATGGACCAAGGTTCTTCCGGGCTCACTTTCCATGTCCATTCGCAAACTGGCGGGAAATTCCGCTTCCCCGATAGCCTTTTGCCACATGGTCGGGCCCAATCCCGCAAGCCGCTCTGTCAGGTGGTCCTCGGTTGCACCCAGGGCTTCCGTCAGGGTTTTTTCAAAAAGTTCCCGGTCGATGCGGTGGCTAACCGGCTCCAACCGGTCCGTACAGACCCGGAAGGTGTCGACCACGACATCGTCTTTGCGGGTAAAAATATTCGCGCTGAGAATGTTGATCCCGGCAACGGCAAAGCTACCGGCAATCTTGCTGAAAAGCTTTTCCCGGTTCCATGTCACCACGATGACCTCGGTGTACCCCTCCTCGGGGTAATCCTGCCAGACGACCAAAGGAACCAAGGCTTGGGAGCCCGCCACTCTTCTTTCCAGAAAGTCGTGGACGGCGTAAATATGACGGGCCACCAACTCGGCGGTGCACTGCCGAAGATAAGACGCTCCCATTTGCTCCAGATGATGACTCATCTCCTGCTCGGAAAACTTCCCGTTTAGGACCGTGGCCACCTGCCGGGTTCTCCCGGCGCGCTCCTCTTCCTCGGCCCGAAGAAACTCCTCCTCACCCGCGAGCATCCGTTTGGTCCGGGAATAGAGATCCCAGACCAGAAGCTCGCGCCAGCTGGACCAGTTGTTTCTCCCCGCCACCGCCCGGACATCGGCGGCGGAAACCAGCATGAGTAAATCCAACCTCTCCTCATCCTGAACGATCCGCGCAAAGGCCCGGATGGTCTCGGGTTCATCCAGATTTTTCCGCGCAAAATTGCCCAAGGTCATATGGTGATCCACCAGAAACGTCATCAGGGAGAGACTTCGCCCCCAGAAATGGAATCTCCGGGCCACCCGCACGGCATTTCCGGCCCCCACCTCCTCATGGTTTCGGCTCAGCTCAGACTTGCCGGTGTCATGCAGCAACATCGCCAAGGCCAGAAGTTCGGGAGCTTCCACGCGCGCATAGAGCTCCGAATATTTTCGCAGATCGGGATCTTTCGAATCCAACATCGCATCCAGTTGCTCCAAGCAGACCAAGGTGTGCTCATCGGCGGTGTAGCGGTGAAAGAATTCGTGTTGCACCAAACAGGTCAAAGGTGCGAATTCCGGGATGATCCGACCCAGCACCCCGTTCTCGTGCATCAACCGGAGAATCCGTCCAACTTTCCCCTTCTGCCTTAGAATATGAAGAAAGACTTCTTGGACATCCCGCCGACCCAGGAGTTCATCCGTCAATAAACCGAAGTTGGTGCGGAGTAGGGCCACCAACTGGGCGCTCGGAACAGACCCCTGATCCTGCAGGATCCGAAAGACCCGGATCATTCGGGAAGGATCTTGCATAAAAACCTGGGTGTTTTCCGCCTCAAGCTCCGCCCCTTGAAGGATGAACCCGTCTGTGGCCCTTCGTGATCCCCGCCATCCGGAGAAAAAGGACCAGATCCCGCGCGGCTTTCCCGTGACCTGTTGGCATATCCGGGTGGCCGCCGGGTTACAGATCAAATGGATGGACCGCATGTGGCCGTACACCTCCCGCATCAAGGCTTCGCTTTGACGGAGAATATTGGGCTGGGGATAGCCCATGGCCACTGCCAGCTCCCCCTGAAGACGTAGCGTCAGCACATCCCCCGCACCGCCTTGCAGATCATGCAACCACTCCCGTACGGTCATGAGAAAGGCATACGACTTTTCCGCAAGGGTTGCTTCCTCCCCCCCCAACCAGCCTTTGGCGGCCAATTCCCCCAAACTTACTCCCTGTCCGCTCACCTTTCCCACCCAGCGAAGATTGTGGAAATCCCTTAGGCCACCCACCCCGGTTTTGAGGTTGGGCTCCTGCACATAAATCGTGCCTCCCTCTTTCGCATGCCGGGTGGCTTGGTTTTCCAACCGCCAAGAAAGATAAGCCTCCACCCCTCGGTTGAGACTTTTTTTGACAAACTCGGAGGAAAACTGCTGCCAGAGTGTCGGGGATCCGGCCAAACAGCGGGCATCGAGCAGCGCGGTCTTGATCATCGGCTCGTTTTCCGCCCGCTCGATGGTCTCCGCCACCGTCCGGCAGGCATGCCCGACCTTGAGACCGATATCCCAAAGGACGTAGAGAATCTGTCGGACCACCTCCTCCTCCGCCTTCTCTTTTCCCCCTTCACGAATGAAGACCAGATCCACATCGCTGCCTGGGCTCATTTCCTCCCGGCCAAAACCGCCCACCGCACCCAGAGCGAGCCGGTTTTTGGAACCCGCATCCCCGGCATGGTTCCAAAGATGAACCAAGACTCCGGATAAAAGTCCGGCCCGCTGATGAGCCAACTCCAAACCCGAAACCCCGCTTTTGGCCTGGGCGGCAAGCTTTGACTCCTCCTCTCGGAGAAAATGCCGGATCAGGTCGAGTCTCGACTCAGCGGAAATCGCCCCGGCGGCAGATAGCACCCCGTCCAACCTGAGGAGGATCGACCGCGGGTCGGTCGCGCCTCTTTCTCCGGTGGCCGGCCCTTCCGTTCCGGTGCCGCCACCCACGGTCACTCCAGGGGCTGTTCGGTCGCGGCGTTCAGGATCTTGAAGTCTTCCACGTTGGCCGCGGGATCCGCTTTGAATTGAAATTGCCCGGCAAACCGTCTTTGCAGTTCGACCAGCAATTCATCGTCTTCCGTCCGGAGACGGTGGAGCACCCCGGGATGAACCACCACCTTGATTTCATGTACCTCGCTGTGTTTGCGCAGGATCCGGCTGATTTCCCGCTGGATTTCCACGCTCATGGTCTCGAAGGACTTTACCATCCCCTTGCCACGACAGCACGGGCACTCCATATACACCGCCCTCCGGATGCTCTCCTGCACCCGCTGCCGGGTCATCTCCAACAATCCCAGAGGGGAGATGGGCAGGGTGTGAGTCCGGGCCCGATCCCGACGCAGGCACTGTTTGAATTTCTCGTATACCGCCATCTGGTCCCGGCGGGATTTCATGTCGATGAAGTCGATGACCACCAGTCCCCCGAGGTTGCGGAGCCGCAACTGGCGGGCGACCTCCTCGGCTGCCTCAAGGTTCGTCTTGCGAATGGTGTCGTCATGGTCCCGACCGCCCCGGGTTTTTCCGGTGTTCACGTCGATGGAAACGAGAGCTTCGGTTTCATCCACCACCAGATACGCGCCCGATTTCAGCCAGACTTGGCGACGAAGGGCGCTCTCAATCTGACGGTTGACACCAAACGCCTCGAACAGGGGTTCCGCGGCAAGATGCCGCTTCACTTTTTTGAGGGAACGCTTGGAAATTAATCCGACCATTTCCCGCACCCGCTTCTCGGCATCCTCGTTGTCGACCATCACCTCATCCACCTCCTCGGTCAGGAAGTCACGCACGGATCGTTCCACCAGATCGGGCTCCTCCAGAAGAACGGCTGGGGCATTCTTCGTTTTGAGCCCCTCCTCCACCTTTCTCCACTGCTCCAGCAGCAGGGCGAGATCCCGCACGAAATACCGGGCCTGCATCCCTTCTCCGTTGGTCCGGAGAATGACCCCCATTCCCTCGGGAACGTCGAGTTCCTGCAGAATTTTCCGTAACCGGGCCCGTTCTTCTGGGTTTTCAATCTTTCGCGACACCCCGCTCATCTCACCAAAAGGCATCAATACCAGATACCGTCCCGGCATACTGATGTTGGTCGTCACCCGGGCTCCTTTGGTGCCGATCGGCCCCTTGTTGACCTGAACGATCACCTCGGCGCCGGGAGGATAAAGTCTGGGAATGTCGTTGCTGGTGATCCGGGGTTTGCGCCCCCGGCTCCCCCGCCGCTCCACTGCCTCAATTTGCTCATCCATGGCTGCCGGGACCGCATCCCAAAAATGGAGGAACGCGTTCTTCTCCAACCCGATATCCACAAAGAGGGCCTTGAGGGAGGGTTCAATGTTATGCACCCGGGCTTTGTAGATGTTGCCCGAAATGCTGCGGTCTCCCTCGCGTTCGATGGAGAACTCCTCGACCACGCCACCCTCCAGCAAAGCAACCCGCTTTTCCAGCGGCTCAACGGAAATCAGAAGACTTCGACGCTCCTCCTTGGTTTTCACTCCGAATATTCGTTTAATGGTTTCCACAATCATGATGTTCTTCTCCTTGGTTTTGGGTTGAGGCCGGGTTTCAGCCCAGTCTTCTTTGCATCCAGACGCTTTGCATCAAACCCATCGCGGCCATGCAAACGGCCAGAAAGGTCCCTCCGTAACTCACGAAAGGCAGGGGAATGCCGGTGATCGGCACCACCTTGATCGTCATTCCCACGTTGATGAAAAAATGAGTGAACAGCATCCCCAAGACCCCGCCCGCCAGGAGTCGCCCCTCCAAATCGGAAGCCCGGGATCCGATCCAAGCAATGGAAAGCAGCAAGCCGGCTTCGGCCATAATCAGTGCCGCGCCCCCGAGAAAACCCAGCTCCTCTCCGAGAACGGAGAAAATAAAATCATTATAGGCGATGTTTTTCGGAAGAAACCCGTAGAGGTTTTGATCTCCCCGCAAATACCCCTTGCCGCTGAACCCGCCCGAGCCAATCGCAATAATGGACTGACGAATGGTCCAGCCTGCCCCCAAAGGATCCAGGTTGGGATCAAAAAAGGTCCGGATTCGGTTGTTCTGATAGGTTTTGAGAAAAGGGAGCTCCTTTCCGAGGTACCCCACATAGACATAGATTGCCAGCACACAGACCAGCCCCAGCCCGGCAGGCACCAGCAGGTAACGGAGGCGGGTTCCCCCCGCGAGGAGGAGCCCGAAGCACATCGGCATAAAAACCGCCGCGGAGCCGAGATCCGGTTGCTTGAGGATCAGCAGAACCGGAATGAGGGCCAATCCCCCCAGGGCTAACACGGTGCTGAACTTTTCCGCTTTTTCCCGCAGCGCCACCAACAGGGCCGAAGCCCCCGCCAAAAAAGCCAGCTTCATAACTTCCGCCGGCTGAAACCCGACCGGCCCAAGACGAATCCAGCTTTTGGCCCCATTGACTTCACGTCCGAAGACCAGCACCAGAAGCAAAAGACAGAGTCCGCCCCCGAACCAAAACCAACCCTGAGCCACCCAACGGTGGTAGTCCAAAAAAGTCAGGGCAAAGAAACAGACCAATCCCAGCCCGACCCATGCCCCCTGCTGCACGGCTGCATTTTTCAGGTCGGCCGCCTCACTCGTGTGGGTGGCGCTGTAAATGACCATGATTCCCACGGTGCAAAGCCCCACCATGAGAAAAAAAGAGGGCCAATGCAGCCCCCGCCATTTTCGGTTCTTGGCCATTAATGTCTCCTCAGGCCGCGACCGGCTCCCCCGGTTCCCATTCCCTCGTCAAACCAGCGAAAGATGCCGCTAAACACATCCCCATCGTTGTCGCTATCCGTCCCCGGGGGCTGATAGCTCCCATCCGATGCCGTCACTCCGTGGAAATGGCCGATCACCGGGGCCTGATACACCAACTGGGGAGGATTGCCTTTCTCCATCTCAAAGAGCTTGGCCAAAATTTCGGAGGCCAACGGGGCGCAGGTGGCACCTCCCGAAACTCCGCCCTCCACAATCACAATCACGACGTATTTCGGATCCTTCAGCGGGGCAAATCCGGTGAACCAGGTTCGTGTGTCCTTGACCGCGCTGCCACCGATCCGAGTGGTAAACTGGGCCGATCCGGTTTTTCCCGCCACTTC
>RGGS01000461.1 GCA_010024525.1 Verrucomicrobiota bacterium
CGAAAAGGTTGCCGGATTTGCGGTTTGGGCAGGCTCGGAAAAAGCTGCGCGGCGAGATACGGTGGTGTTGAGGTTGAAGGGGTGAGGGGTTTTTGCCTAAGGTGATTTTATGGGAAGACAGTGGCTCCATGCGAAACGCGAGGTCGCCTCGCTCAAAAAGTCCAAGACGACGAGCAAGTTTGTCCGCGAAATCACTTTGGCCGCCCGCCAGGGGGCTGATCCGGCGCTCAATGCGCGTTTGGCGGCAGCTCTGGAAAGGGCCCGGAAGGAGAGCGTCTCAAGGGATATCATCGAGAGAGCGATTCAAAAGGGATCTGGCACTGGAGGCGGCAAGGACAGCTTGGAGCACATGGTTTTTGAGGGGTATGCACCCCACAAGGTCCCCCTGATCGTGGAGGTGTATACCGACAACCATAACCGGACGGCCCCGGAGATCCGGGTTCTCTTCAAAGCGGGTTCATTGGGGTCTTCAGGCAGTAACAAATTCCTGTTTGACCAGGTGGGGATCGTGGAGGCGCACCATCCCAACATGGATACCGACCGGGAGGCAGCAGCCATCGAGGCCGGAGCCAACGAAGTGGAAACACTGACTCATGCGCAGAACGACGACATTCCGGAGGATGCCTGTGGGGCGAAGTTCCTGAGTGAACGGGCGGCCGTCCACGGGGTGGCGGACTGGCTTAAGAAGAACGGCTGGACGGTGGTAACGAGCGAGCAGGGATACGTTCCCAAGAACTATCCAGAGCTATCGGATGAACAGCGTGGGGAGGTGGGGACATTTCTGCAGTCATTGGAGGATCACGACGACGTGCACCGGGTCTGGGCCGCGGTTCGCTGAGTGTGCGATATTCCGGCCGAGCCGTCGCCAAATCCGATCTTCCTCAGAAAACCTGTCTGCACTGCGGTCGGCCGTTTGTGTGGCGCAAGAAGTGGGAACGGGTCTGGGATGAGGTGAAGTACTGCAGTGATGCGTGCCGAAGGGGAAAGCTATCCGTCCAGAAGGGCCTGAAAACGTAGACCCTTGATCTTGTCGAAATTCCGTCGATTCCGTGTGATCAGGGGCTTCCGGAGGGCTAATGCCGTCGCGGCAATCCAAAGATCATTTTGCCCGATGAGTTTGTAGGAGGGTTGATCCTGTATCGACGCGCAGAGGCGGGCGTAAAAGGGGATGACCGGTTCGGCATTTAGAATGGGTAACCCGATATGGAGGAACTGTCGGACTCGTTCTGG
>RGGS01000462.1 GCA_010024525.1 Verrucomicrobiota bacterium
GTGGGAATTTTCATCCAATGGTGGCAGCACCTGGAGTAATGTAACAGGAGCAAATTTCACTGGAACCACCTCAGCCACCTTGTCTATCATCGCCAATGCTACAACATACAATGGCTATAAATTCAGGCTTGTTGCTACCGGTGCAGGTACCTGTGGAAGCACTACCAGCAGCATAGTATCCCTTACGGCCAATCCAAAGCCAACAGCAACATTTGCTGCCGGCGCCATTGTTTGCGGGGTGGGAACCTATAATCTTAGGATTAATTTTACCGGAACCGGACCCTGGAGTTTCACCTACACCACAAACGGAGCATCGGCTACAACGGTTTCCAACATTGCTGTAAACCCGTATTACCTAGCTGTTTCACCCTCAGTTACAACTACGTATGCCATTACCGCACTCAATGACCGGTATTGCGCCAATTATTCCGTTTCAGCTCCTGTTACCATTGTGGTGCAAGCAAAGCCCACCATAACACTTAGCGCAAGCACCATATATGCCTGTTACAGTGGCTCGGCCTCTACGGCATCACTGGTTTATTCCGGCACAGCAAATTCCCCCACTCAATATAGCATCACAGCTGGGTCGCGCGCCATGCCCTCGTTTTCGGCGGTGAGCAATGCTTCACTGGGCAGTTCTCCTATTACGGTAAACATACCTGCGGGAACGGCTGCAGGCACGTATGATTTTAACCTGAAAGTGAAAGTAGCCACCCCTTCTCCGGGCTGTGAATCGGATGTGGTGCCGTTTACGCTGGTGGTGAGGCCACAGCCGGCATTGGCTGTTACTGCTTCTCCAACCTCTGTGTGTCCGGGTGGAACCGTGAATTTGCTGGCATCTCCTAATTTGTCGGGATCCGGAAGTTATGCGTGGACCAGCAGTCCATCCGGTTTTACTTCATCTATTTATTCGCCTTCAGCAACACCCTCCGTGGCAACAACTTACACAGTTACTTACACAGAAACATCAACCGGTTGCACAAATTCAGGTTCTGTGGCCATTACTATGAAGGCCGTGCCAACGGTAACGGTGAATGATCCCAGTATCTGTAATGGAAATAGAGCCGTTTTAACTGCTTCCGGGGCATCGACATATTCATGGACGTTAAGCAATGGGTCTTCTGCATCAGCCACACTTTCTACCACCACGGGTTCAAGTGTACTGGCCAGTCCTACTTCTACAACTACTTACACGGTTACTGGCACAAATTCTGTGGGTTGTACGGGTTC
>RGGS01000463.1 GCA_010024525.1 Verrucomicrobiota bacterium
TCCGTCACGATATTCACCACCACCGCCGTCGGTCTTCTCTCCCTCCCTCTTTGTCTCGGGTTGGGATTGGTGATCTTTCTTTTTATGGAACTTGGGCACCGCCTCGGTTGCCGGCATCGTCAAATTGATCCTCACTCCAACCAAGACTGGGTCAGCGTGGTCGATGGCCCAATCCTGGCTCTGCTCGGCCTTCTCGTCGCCTTCACCTTCTCCGCGGCCGCCGATCGCTTTAACGCTCGGCGAAAACTGATCGTGGAAGAAGCCAATGCGGTCGGAACCGCTTACCTGCGTCTCGATCTTCTGAATCCCGCGGATCGCGACCCCCTACGCCAAAAGTTCCGCGAATATCTCGACTCTCGGATCAAAACCTACGCCCTCATCCCAGATATTCCGGCCGCCCTGCGGGAGTTCGAACACTCCCAGACCCTACAGCGGGACATCTGGAATCAAGCCGTCCCTGCGAGCCAAAGAACCGGATCCACCCTTGCCGGGATGCAATTAATCCCGGCTTTAAATGCCATGTTTGACATCACGATCACCCGCTTCGCCGCCACCCAATTTCATACTCCGATGATTGTTTTCATTCTTCTGATCTCTTTGGCTTTGGTGGCCGCCCTTCTGGCTGGGTACCAGATGTCTTCTGCGAAAAAACGTTGCTGGCTCCATATCACACTCTTTGTCACCACCTTTACCTTGGCGATTTATGTCATCATGGATCTTGAATCTCCCCGCCTTGGCATCATCCGCATGGATGCCACGGATGCCCTGCTGAAGGACACCCGTGAATCCATGAATCCCTGACCTTTTTTAGCCGACTTGTTTTTCAAAAACCGAAAGGGCGCGGCCCCTTGCGGAACCGCGCCCCTTTGGACTCCCCGCGGGGGACGTACCCCGGGGGAAAACTTTCCGAATGGCTTAGTAGTCCATCCCTCCGCCGCCGTGTCCGCCGGCAGGAGCAGGAGCCTTCTCCTTTTCGGGCAGCTCGGTCACCACGGCTTCCGTGGTGAGGAGCAGACCCGCGATGGAGCTGGCGTTCTGCAGCGCAGAACGGGTGACCTTGGTCGGGTCGACCACGCCGGCCTTCAACAGGTCGACGTATTCGCCGGTGGCCACATTGTAGCCCTCGGCACCTTTCCGGCTCTTGACCTCTTGGACGACGATCGAGCCCTCGACCCCGGCGTTGTCCGCCAAGGTGCGCAGGGGCTGCTCGACCGCGCGACGGATGATCTC
>RGGS01000464.1 GCA_010024525.1 Verrucomicrobiota bacterium
GGAGGCGGATTACAACTACGCCGCCATCGGTTCTGTTCTGAACCGCAAGGTCATCGAGTCCCGGGGCGACTCCATGTGGCGTTACCGGGAGCTTTTGCCGATTGAGAACGAACCCACGGTGGGCAAGCAGGTAGGATTCACCCCGTTGGTGAAAGCAGATCGTTTGGCGAAGGCTCTCGGGGTGAAGGCCTGTTACGTTAAAAACGACACGGTCAATCATCCCACGCTGAGTTTTAAGGATCGCGTGGTGGCGGTGGCTCTTTCGCGGGCGCGTGAGCTGGGTTTTAAGGTGGTGGCTTGCGCCTCGACAGGAAATTTAGCCAACTCGGTGGCGGCCAATGCCGCCAGTGCCGGGTTAGAGAGCTGGGTGCTGATCCCGGCGGATCTGGAGCAGAACAAGGTGCTCAACAGCATCGTGTACGGGACGAACGTGGTGGGGATCGAGGGGGCCTACGATGCGGTGAACCGGCTCTGTTCCGAAATTGCCGGAAAATACGGCTGGGGTTTCGTGAACGTGAACCTGCGGCCTTATTACGCCGAGGGATCGAAGACGGTCGGGTATGAAATCATGGAGCAGTTAGGGTGGAGGGTCCCGCGTCACACCGTTGTCTGCATGGCCAGCGGCTCCCTTTTGACCAAGGTTCACAAGGCTTATGGCGAATTCACTCGCCAAATCCCTGGCGATCGGGACGCCGGCGGACGGATATTATGCGGTGAAATCCATGGCCACGACGGGAGGATGGTCGGAGGACGCCACGGATGAAGAGATTATCGAGGGGATCCGGTTGTTGGCCGAGACCGAGGGAATTTTTGCGGAGACGGCCGGCGGAGTGACCGTGGCCTGCGCCAAAAAACTGGTGGAGACCGGCAAGATCCCAACGAGCGAGGAGGTGGTTCTTTGTATTACCGGTCATGGATTGAAAACGGTGGAGGCGTTGACTGGGCATTTGGGGGCGCCATCCAAGATCAAGCCGACGCTGCGGGATTTTGACGCTCTGCTCTCGTCCGGACTCGCCAAAGCCCACGCCAAGGCCTAGAATTTTTTTTATGGCCGTTTCCGTCAGCATTCCGACCCCGTTGCGTGCCTTGACCGGGCAAAAGGACACCGTGGAGGTGGAGGCCAAGGATGTGCAGTCGATGTTGGCCTCGTTGGAAAAGGCCTATCCCGGGATTCATGACCGGTTGGTGGACGAGAAGGGGGAAGTGAGGCGGTTCGTGAACATTTATGTC
>RGGS01000465.1 GCA_010024525.1 Verrucomicrobiota bacterium
ATGAGCGCGCAGGGGGTTCTGGCCAACGAAGGGGATGATATCATGCTGCGGACGTTTGGGATCGGCGACGGCTTGACCTATCAGTGGTCCAAACAGATCTCGGGCGGCAGTTGGACGAATTTGAGTTTGAGCGCCAACAGCACGGCCCAGAGCGCCAACCTGGTGTTGGGGACGTTAAGGGGCGGTTCGCTCACCACGGTGGTCTCGGGCAGTGTTGCAAGCCGCGTTTATGTGGCTGGTGATGACGGAAGCTACAAGGTGAGCGTGAGCGTGGACGGACAAAAGCTCACCGACCTTGAGTACACGGTGGTGGTGATCCGCAAGGCGTTGATCACTGCCCAGCCCGAATCGCAGCGCCGTATGCCGGGCGAGCGCGCCACGTTGAGCGCGGGCTACGAGGTTCAGCAAATCGGGACGGAAAAGCCGGGTTATTCGGCTTATCAGTGGATGCTCGCGCCCCGGTTCCAGTGGTATTTCCGCCGGGCGTTGACGGACGACTGGGCTCCTGTACCCGGGGCAATCGCAGCCACGTATGAGGTGGCGTCTGTGGCAAGTGCCGATGCTGGATATTACAAGCTGGAAATTACCAACAACGCCGGCACCACCGTGTCGGAGAGCGCGCAGGTGAGCGTGTTCCAGCCTGTGACGGTGTCCATCGAGCCGGTAAGTTCTGTGGATCCGGGAAGCACGCTGCGGTTGAGGGCGGTGGTGACCGGGGATTTGGCGGACGCGGAGCCCTTCCAATGGTACAAACAAACGGGCAGCACCTACACGGCGATTGGATCTCTAAACAGCGCCGCCTACCGAGCGAGCGGGTACAACAGCGGCACTTTGACAATCAGCGGAGTCAACAAGACGGACGCGGTGAACTTCAAGGTGCGCGCGCTGGGCAAGGTGGTGGTCAAGGCGCCGGATGTGCGTTACGTGGACAGTGCGCCGGTGAAGGTGAATTTGAACACGCGTGTGGCGTTTGGCAGCGGGGTTTCTGGCAGCGCCACGACGTCGCTAGTAAGCGGGGAAAGCGTCACATTGAAAGTCAACGTGACCGGGTCGAACGTCGAGGCCCGCTGGTACAAGCTTTCAAGCGGTACATGGAGTTCCAAAACGGGATGGAATTCGGTCAACGGAGAGGCATTTGCGGCGTACTCGATTCCCTCGGTTGTTCCTGCAGACGCCGGTACGTACGGCGTTGTGTTGCGCAACAGCTTCTCCACGGCGGACAAGCTTGGC
>RGGS01000466.1 GCA_010024525.1 Verrucomicrobiota bacterium
GATCCATTTTTCCAAAAAACGAAAAGTGCCAATTTCCCTCAAAATCAAACGCTCCGACAGCGGCCCCGGGAGGATGGGGCTGATCCCAGCCGGTCGCACTCCGAAGCCGCTTGCCCACCTCCTCCTCCAGCCGGGCACTTTCATCCGCGGAACCGCAAAGAACCAAATCCGGCTCATGCCCAAAATAAACGATCCCCGAGCCAAAATCCCCACGCACCACCGCCGCCGCCGGGCTCATGTTCACCCTCCTCAGGCGGACGATGCCGCCACCCGTTCAATTTTTTCGAGCCATTGGACCTTTTCTTTCTCGGGCAGAAAGCTTCCCTCGAAGGAGTTTTTCGCCAGCTGGACAAGATGCGGTTTCTGGAGATCCAGCTCCCGCAGACAGCCCAGCCAGTTCTCAAGCAGGTAGCCGCCGAAATAGGGAGGGTCGTCCGAATTCGCCGTCACACTGACCCCGGCATCCAAAAGTTTTTTCAATGGATGCTCCCCAAGGTTTTTGTATACCCGCAGGCGAACGTTGGAGAGGGGGCAGGTCGTCAGGGGGACCCTCATTTGGGCCAAATCCCTCACCAAATCGGGATCCTCCACGCACCGCACCCCGTGATCAATCCGAACAGCTTTCAGTTCCTGCAGTGCTTCCCGAATGAATTCCGCCGGCCCCTCCTCCCCGGCATGGGCCACCACCTTGAGTCCGGCCGCCCGAACCTGGGCAAAGACCTTCTTGAATTTGGCGGGAGGATTCCCTTTCTCGGAAGAATCCAATCCCACGGCGACAAAGTGCTCCTGAAATGGAAGAAGTTCCGCAAATGTCCGGATCGCCTCCTCCTCGCTTAAATGCCGCAAAAAACAGGGGATCAAACGCCAACTCATGCCGTGTTTTTTCTCCCCCTCACGCAATCCCGAGACAATTCCCTCGACCACCTCCTTGAGTTCAACTCCCCGGGCGGTATGGGTCTGCGGATCGAAAAAAGGCTCCACATGCCAAACCCCGTCTCGCGCCGCCTTTTCCAAATACGCCAAAGTCAGGAGGCGAAAATCTTCCCGGTCTTTCAACACCGCCGCTCCCTCATAATACAAATCCAGGAAGGACTGCAGATCCTGGAAATCATACGCCCGTCGCAAAGCGGGGGCATCGGGAAACCGGAGCTTCACCCCGTGCTTGCGGGCCAGATGAAAGGTCATCTCTGGCTCCAGAGTGCCCTCCAGATGCAAATGCAGTTCCGCCT
>RGGS01000467.1 GCA_010024525.1 Verrucomicrobiota bacterium
TTGCACGGGCTTTGAGGTTTTGGATCAACCGTTCTTCCATTCACTGCCATTTTCGTGCAATAAGGGCGAGGCATTGATTGTATCCATTCCGGGTTTATCGCCTCAATACACCTATTCTAGGGGCTTGAAAATTGCTCCTTGGCAAGATGGCCTATTTTGGGTAGGCGCTTCCTTTGATTGGCATTATATCGATACAGCCGTCGATTCTGCCTATGTGCAGACGGTTGCCAACAGCTTGTCTACCTGGCTGAAGTTGCCCTATACCGTAGTAGACCATATGGCGGGCATTAGGCCATCTAGTTTAGACCATAAGCCTTATCTAGGTTTTCATCCTGTATATGAGCAAATTGGTATCTTCAATGGTATGGGTACCAAGGGCTGTTCTCAATCGCCTTATTATGCCCAGCAGTTGGTGCAGCATATGTTGCATCACACACCTTTAGATTTGGAGGTGTCCATAGCTCGTTGTAAAAGGATATTGCTCAAAACGGCTATCTAACCAAGGTTACATCTCCTTTCAGTTCTATCACCTTATCGCCTTCTGTGCCGCAGATGAAGCGCAGGTAGAAGTAGTATACGCCCATTTCACAGGGTTGGTTGCCATAGGTGCCATCCCAGCTATCGTAGCTATATGCAGTGGCGAAAATGCGCTCGCCAAAGCGGTTGTATACGAAGAAGTCTATGATGCGCACATCACCCTTGAACAATAGTTTGAAATAGTCGTTGATGCCATCACCATTGGGTGAAAAGGCATTGGGTATAGAGGGTGTGCAACAGTTATCATAGGCTATGCGCATGATGGCTGTGTCGGCACATTTATTCGTGTCTTGTACTTGCAGGCTATAGAGGCCATTGGCAAGGCCAGTAACTATGGGTCCGCTAAAGGTGTCAATGCTCCAAAAATACCTATAAGGTGCTGTGCCCCCGAATATTATGGCATTGATGGTGCCTGTATTATCGGCGCCTATACAGTCGTTAGGGGTGGTATGTGGGATGATCAATAGCTCCTCGGGCTCAGTGAGGTGTATAGCCGTATCGAACCTACATTCATTGCTATCTATGGCTGTGAGGATGTATTCGCCAGCGGCAAGTCCACCAAGTACATTAGGAGCAGGGGTGGTATGCGAGGTGTTGATGTTGTATCTAAATGGAGCCACACCCGAAGCCATGTACAGACTGATAGCACCATTGCTATTGCCGGCGCAGAGGGGCTGTTGTAGGCCTATACT
>RGGS01000468.1 GCA_010024525.1 Verrucomicrobiota bacterium
TGCTGCAGAAAGGACTGTAGGGTGTTATTGGGCAAAAGACCGACTCCTTGAATCTGGTTGAGTTGAGCATTCCAACCCGCACCGGTAACCGGAATCGGACCTTGGTTGTTGGTGGTTAAGCCTGCAGGAATTGCGGAGAGAGGGGACCCAGCCAAGGTTGAATTTGCCGTGATACTATCCAAGTCGTTTTGATTAATTTCCACCAACCGAACACCGACTTGAATCAGCAGGGTTTGCTCTTCGGCCGCGCCAATCAGCTGGCCGATTAAATCCAGCATTTCAGCATTGTTCACCACACGCAAACGGCTGGTGTTTCGATTATACACCGCAAAAGCTCCATCCGGGAACTTGACACCCAACTCCTCCAGTTTGGCTTGCTCACTCAGACCAGAGGCTCCGGCATCCGCGCTGTCGAGAGCAGCACCTCCCCGTGGTGCGACTTGGGCAGTCTCGGAAGATCCGGACTCCTTAAAGAAGGATGGGCTGACAGTGAACTCTCGAGGAATGAGGTCAGGTCTAGTTTCCACCAAAGGACTGAAGGTCACCCCCACATCCCCCAAACGAGATTTAACCCCGGCGATTTGGGCGACGTAACGAACCACCTCCTCCAGGGCAACATCGCGAAGCTTAAGGCTAACCGGTTGTGGATTTACCACATCGGCACTAACCACGAAATTAACCCCGACCTTGGCAGCATCCGTGTCGTATTGACGACTCAGGGCATTCAGTGCCCGCCGAATCGTTTCCAGGTCAGCCCCGGCAAAGTCAACTTGGGGAATCCGAATGTTACGAAGTTTTTGCTCCAGGGCGAATGTGGGTGATGCCGTTAAAGGCCCGGTAACCTGCGTCCCCCCCAAACTTACGGTTTTTTTGGGATAGATATTATTCCATGCCTCCCGCACCTCTCGACGCCGCTCCAAATTCGAGACACTCCGTGATTTGTCTGCGACGAGCGAACGCTCTTCATAAATCTTACGGATGCCTTCGGTGGCCACAGAGTTAAAAGGATCAAGCCGGAGGACCTCCTCATATCGAGTTTCTGCCTGATCTAACTGGCCGGTTTCGCGCAACTGTTCTGCCTCCCTTAACCCATCCCGTACACCTTGCAATTTCTCGAAAAAACGGTCGGTCAGGGCCGGATTCACTTCTTCGCCAGCCACCGCACCACGCCGAAGGACGGTATCTGCTTTTTCCAAAAGACCACGAGCGCCAACGTTATTTGGATTGTG
>RGGS01000469.1 GCA_010024525.1 Verrucomicrobiota bacterium
TCGAGTCACAACCGCCCAAGATCCGTCGGCACGGAGAGGTGGTTCCCATTCGGGACGGGGTGTTGACCCGGGATGAGATGGTCCGGCTTCTGCAGCCGATCTGCTCCCCGCCTGCCTGGAAGAAGTTCACGGAGACCGGGGATTTGGATTTTGCCTACGAGATGGACGAGTCGAACCGGTTTCGATGCAACTTTTACAAGCAGTTGCATGGGTATGGCGCGGTCTTCCGAATCATTCCCACCAAGATCAAAACCTTGAAAGAGCTTGGGGTTCCCCCGGTGATTGAGAGTTTTGGCACTTACAAATCCGGACTGATTCTGGTGACCGGGCCGACGGGTTCAGGAAAATCCACTACCTTGGCGGCAGTGGTGGATTCGATTAACACCCATTATTCCCGCCATATCGTGACCATCGAGGAGCCGATTGAGTTTGTGCACCCGAACAAGAAATCCGTCATCACCCAGCGGGAGGTGCCGAATGAGACTCCCAGTTTCGCGACCGGCCTGAAAGCGGCCTTGCGTGAGGATGCGGATGTGGTGCTGGTGGGCGAGATGCGGGATCTGGAGACGATTGCCCTGGCCCTGACCGCCGCCGAGACCGGGCTGTTGGTATTTGGCACTTTGCACACCAACAACGCCCGGAAAACGGTCGACCGTATCATCGACGCCTTTCCCAGTGACCAGCAGGAGCAGATTCGGACGATGCTGGCCAATTCCCTCAGGGCCGTGTGCGCCCAACTTCTGTTGAAGCGTTCCGATGGAGGAGGGCGTTTGGCGGTGAATGAGATCCTGATCGGAAACAATGCGGTGTCCGCCATTATCCGGGAAGGTGCGACCATGAAATTGAGCGATGTTTTGAAAACGGGCAAATCGGAGGGGATGCAACTGATGGACGATGCCATCGACGGTCACCTCAAAGCCGGACGGATTTCCCCCATGGAGGCGTATATGAAGGCCATCGATAAGCTCCGGTTTCAGGACCTTCTGCCCAAAGACTCGGGAATCGGATGAGTTGCGAAGCGGAGGTCTCGATGGCCTTGACCCGGGCCATGGCACGTTGTCGGGAGGGTCGGGAGATGACCGCGCTGGAGACGGAGGAACTGGTGGCCTCTTTGGCCGACCCCAAGTTGGAGGATCGGGCGAAAGCTGATTTTTTGACGCTTGGGCGGGCAAAGGGGAGACGGCGAGGGAATTGGCGGGGA
>RGGS01000470.1 GCA_010024525.1 Verrucomicrobiota bacterium
AGAGGATTATTTCGTCCAGAGGCGCCATGCTGCGTAGAGCAGAAAGACGGCAAAAGCTCGGCGGGCGTACAACTCGGGGATTTTTTGGATCAAAAGGGAGCCGGCCACGGCGCCGATCATCCCGGTCAGGGCGCAAGCGGCGGCGATTTTCCAGTCGATGGTGTTCAGTCTCCAACTGGTGAAGGACCCCGCCAAGGTAATGGGGATAATCAGGGCAAGGGAGGTGCCGACGGCGACGTGGTAGGGCACCCCGCAAAAGAGAGTGAGGGCTGGCACGATCAAGGCGCCCCCCCCTATGCCAAAGCAGCCCGATGCCAACCCGGCCAGAAGGCCGATGAGAGCGTAAAATAAAGGGCCGACGGTCATCTGGGGACGATTCCCCCTCGGAGGAGGGTTGGCAAGGGGGAAGAAAAAGCAAAAGGGGGGGCGTTCCGTAGGCTTGCCAAGGGGGGTGTTCTGCCCTTACCTAACGTGTTCTATGCAAAAACATATTTCATTGGTTTTAACTCTCTTGGCAGCCGTTTTGATCGCCGGGTGCGCGGTCAAGGACCCCAAGGACCCTCGTTTTGTTGTCGCGGAAGGCAAGGGGATCAAGATCACCCGCGGTCAGTTGGACACCGAAGTCAACCGGGCCCTGACGAATTTCAATCTCTCCCGCGACAAGGTGCCCGCCGCCCAATTGGGCTCGCTGGAGCTGAACATCCTGAACCAGATGATCAATCGGCAAGTGGCCTTGGCTGAGGCGCGCAAATCCCCCCTCACGAATGCTGTTGCCCTGGCCAAGGAACAACTGGAGCGGATGAAGAAAAATTTCCCTGATGCGAAGACGTTTGAGGAGCAGTTGGCCAAGGCCAAGACGACCGAACAGGCGATGTTGACTGAGATCCAGCAGAAGATTGAGGTAGATAACCTGATGCGCGTGCGGGTCGAGCCTTCCCTCCAGGCACCTTCGGATGCCGATGTGCAGAAATTCTACGCGGAAAACCCCAAGCTCTGGCAGAGGGGTGAGACGGTGCAGGCCCAGCATGTTCTGGTGAAGGTGGACCAAGGGGCGGATGCGGCCACCAAGGCGCAGAAACAGAAGACCGCCGATGCCGCTCTCGCACGGGTGAACAAGGGCGAGGCGTTTGAGAAAGTCGCACAGGAGGTTTCCGATGATCCCGGCAGCAAGGCCCGGGGCGGGGAACTGCCGCCCTTCAG
>RGGS01000048.1 GCA_010024525.1 Verrucomicrobiota bacterium
CTGGACGTGTTTGAGGAAGAGCCGCTGGCGGCGGATCATCCGTTGCGGAAGAACAAAAAAATCATTCTCACGCCGCATCTGGGGGCCTCCACGGCGGAAGCGCAGGAGAGTGTCGGCATCGAGATTGCCGAGGCCGTCCGTGATTATCTGACGGAGGGTGCGGTGCGGAATGCGGTAAACATTCCCAGTGTGGATGCACGAACGATGGCCAAGTTGCGTCCACAAATTGATTTCGGTTTCCGGTTGGGCCGGTTGCTTTCGCAGATTGCGCCTGCCCGGTGTGACCGCCTGACGATCAGCTACGCCGGTAAAATCGGGGAAGAGGATACGACTCCGCTGACCCGCAGCATCTTGAAGGGGTTTCTATACGGTGCCGGGGGTTCGGATGTGAACGAGGTCAATGCGCCGAAGATGGCGGCGAATCTCGGGTTGAAGGTTTCCGAGACCAAACAAACCGAGTCAGGTGAATATTCGGAACTGATTTCTGTGCGAGCGGGGCAGGACGACAAGGAGGCGGAAGTGAGTGGCACCTTCTTTGGCACGAGTCCGCATATTGTCCGGATCAACGATCAGTGGATGGAGGCACGACCGGAGGGATTTCTTTTGCTGATGGAAAACAAGGATCGGCCCGGGATTGTCGGTTGGATTGGGACCTTGCTCGGGAAGCACAAGGTAAACATCGCCAGCATGACCCTGAGCCGGAGCGCCCCTGGTTCGAAGGCGTTGAGCGTGTTGAACCTGGATTCCGCTCCCGGGGAGGGAGTGTTAAAAGAGATGTTGGCCGACAAAGACATCACCTCAGTCAAAGTCGTAAAGATTTAAAGTCTCCGATCCTTGAAGTGGGGGCACGGACAGATGACCCCCTACGCACCCTAGAATAGCCGAAACGAACCCCCAAACCCACAGGAAGCAAGGGGTTTAAGTTTCATCCCGATAGGCTTATTCGCAAGGAGTTATCAAGATATACCTTCTTGTTCAAAGTCGTTGATCATCAAGCATGAAAATCGATGATCCACATATTTCTTCCAAAGTTATTCACATGGTGGTTCTGCGGTTGTTTGGGGCTATTGGAGTGATTCTCGATCGTTTTTCCTGCTTGGGATAGGGTTGGGGCATGAACAGGGCTTGGGCCATCGCTCTGCTTGGTGTGTCCAGTGTATTGGCGGAGGTGGAGAAGTATCCGGATGGCATGATCATTTTGGAAACTCCGTTGAGTGGGTCGATGGATCTGGTGGCGGGTAGTGAATCGGAATTGGATTCACCCCGGGTGCCGGCTTCGACATTTAAAATTGTCATCGCTTGGGCCTCTTTGGACCTGGGTCTGATTCAAGATGTCGAGAAGCCGTTGGAAGGGGCGGAGGGGTTAGGGTTGCGGGAGTCGTTGCAGAGATCGATCAATCCTCCCTTCGCGGCACTGGCGGAGAAAATCGGGGCAGACCGGTTGGCAGAGTATGCGGCGCGAAGCGGTTTGATTGAGGGTGACATTGCCAAAGATTGGATGAAGGGGGGAGGCCAGGAGGCGGCTCATGCGGCAGACTTGAAAACCACCATTCGGCGTGAGCATCAGATGGCGGTGGGTTGGATGCGTGGGACGGCTCCTTGGGAGGGAAAGGCGGGAAAGAGGCTGCAGGAGGCGCTAGTTTGGAGAGGGCAGAGGGTTCTGCTGAGGGCCAAGACGGGCTCCTATGGGGGATGTCTTTGGATGACAGGATACGGGCCGGACAAAGCGGTGACTGTCTTTATGGCCGGACCGGTATCCCGCCGACCCGAGATCATCAAAGCCTTTTATCGCCGTTGGGGGGTGGAGCCGTTGGATTTTTAGGCCGACCTACCCGTGATTGAGCGGGGGGAGCAGGTAGGCTAGGGTTCGGTATGCGGATCCTTTTTTTGGGCGATGTAGTGGCGGAGCATGGCAGGGATGCGGTCAAGGAGTTGATGCCCCAGCTGATTGAGGAGTTCGCCCCCGATTTCATCGTGGTGAACGGGGAGAATGCGGCCGGCGGAAACGGCATTACCCCCAAACTCGCCTATGACATCTTTCGGGCCAAAGTGGACGTGATCACCCTGGGGGACCACTGCTGGGATCAGCGGGAGATCATGAGTTTCTTTGCGGAGGAACCGCGGTTGATCCGACCTTTTAATTTTCCCGCCACCTGCCCGGGCAAGGGATGGATCGTGGTCAATGGCAACGGAAAAAAACTGGGCGTGGTCAACGCCATGGGGCGGACCTTTATGAAGGCAGATGTGGATAATCCTTTTCTCCTGATGGATCCCATCCTGGAGGAGATTCATCGGGAGACGCGGGCCATTCTGGTGGATTTTCATGCCGAGACGACCTCGGAGAAGATTGCTTTCGGTCATGCCATGGATGGAAAGGTCTCGGCGGTGGTTGGGACCCACACCCACGTGCAGACGGCAGACGAAAAAATCCTGCCCGGAGGAACAGCCTACCTCACCGACGCGGGCTTCTGTGGGGCGCACGATTCTGTGATCGGTCGTGAAAAGAACTTCATTGTGGACCGGTTCAAGACCCTGATGCCGGTCAAAATGCACCTGGCCACCGGCGGAATCCAGTTGGACGGGGTGGTCATCGATGTGGACGAGGCCACCGGTAAGGCCACAGGCATCCAGAGAATTCAAAAGCCGAAGTGAGTTGCCCGGAGCCTTTAACGGTTTCTGCGCTGACCTCGCGGATCAAGGAGATCCTTGAGGATCAGGTGGGGGAGGTTTCGGTCTCCGGGGAGATTTCCAACTTCCGCCGCCAATCTTCGGGGCACTGTTATTTTACCCTGAAGGATGCCGGCTCGCAGATTCCCTGCGCCCTTTTCAAGGGGGCGGCAGCCCGGATGAGTCTGCAACCCGGGGACGGGGTCAAAGTAGTCGCCCATGGGGAAGTTTCCGTCTACGAGCCCCGTGGAGCGTATCAACTGATCGTGCGGGGACTGGAGCCTTTGGGAAAAGGGGACCTGCACCAGCGCTTTGAAGAGTTAAAAAGAAAACTGCAGGGTGAGGGTCTGTTTGATGAATCGCGCAAGCGGGCGATCCCGGAATTTGTCGAGCGGGTGGGAATCATCACAAGTCCAACCGGAGCGGCGGTGCGGGATGTCATCCATGTTCTCCAAAGAAGGTGTCCACGTATCGCCCTCACGGTTTTTGGGGTGAAGGTGCAAGGCGACGGTGCGGCCGAGGAGGTGGCGGAAGCGATTGCGGAGATGGGAAAGAGGAATTTTGATGTGTTGCTGGTGGTCCGGGGTGGGGGAAGTCTGGAAGATCTTTGGTCGTTTAATGAGGAGATCGTGGCGAGGGCCGTGACAGCGAGTCCGATACCGGTGATCAGTGGAGTGGGGCACGAAACGGACTTCACGATCTGCGATTTTGTGGCGGATTTGCGGGCGCCCACCCCATCGGCGGCGGCGGAGATGGTGAGTCGACCGGATGCCGATTGGCAGGAAGAAGTGGAGACTCTGGAAGACAGGCTGGAAAGTGTGGCGAGGGATGTTTTGGAGGAAAAAAAACGCAGGGTGGCGGAGTTGGCCGGGAGTTATGTTTTTCGTGAGCCGGGAAAAATGGTTGAGATGAGCGCTCAGAGGGTGGATGAGTTGGCCCTCCAACTGGAACGGGGGCTGGGAAACGCTTGGAGATACCGGAAACAGATGGCGCAGGCGCTTTTGCAGAGGTGGGTGGCCTTGAAGCCGGAGAGGAGGGTGCGCGAGTTGACCCTACGGATGCAGGCGGCCGCCGACCGATTACGGGTGTTGGGGCCCGAGGAGACTTTGAGAAGAGGGTATACCCTTGTGCAGGCGCCGGATGGAAAGTTGATTCGTGGAGCAGGAGCGGCCCGAAAGCGGGGGGATCTGTTGGTTCGTTTCGCTGATGGCAAGGTGCCGGTCAAAGTGAAGGACAAATGAGCATCCGGAATAGGACTGGACGGGCGAGGGGCGAAGGAGGAATGATTTTGTGATGGCCAAAGGCAAGTCCGGTACCCCCGAATCCTTCGAGGAGTCCCTTCGAGAACTGGAGTCATTGGTGGAGCAGATGGAATCTCCCGAGCTCCCCTTGGAGACGATTGTGGAAAAATACGAGCAGGGGATGAAACTGGTCACCGTTTGCACGGAAAAACTAAAGGCTGCGGAAAAGCGTATCTCCTTGTTAACGAGGAAGAAGGGTGGCTCGATAGAAGAGGGCGAGCTGGAGGATGCCGGGGAGGATAGCCCGAAAGTGAGTGCATCAAAGAAGGCTGGTCGGGGAGCCCCAGATCTGCTCATCTAACCAACTTCTTATGGCAACCCCTTTACTGGACTCGATCAAGGGTCCCGCAGATGTCAAAAAGTTGGCGGTCGAGGATCTCCCCAAGCTCGCTCAGGAGATACGGGAGGAGCTGATTGGTGTCCTCAGCAAGACCGGTGGTCATCTTGGTCCCAACCTGGGTGTGGTGGAGTTGACCATTGCGCTGCACCGGGTCTTTGACACCCCCACGGATCACTTCCTTTTTGACGTCAGCCATCAGGCCTATGTTCACAAGCTTCTGACCGGCCGGCGGGATCGTTTTCACACCATCCGGCAGCCGGGTGGACTGAACGGCTTCATGCTCCGGTCGGAAAGTGAGCACGACTGTTTTGGTGCGGGTCATGCCGGCACGGCACTCTCGGCGGCCCTGGGAATGGCCTCAGCTCGGGACATGCGGGGCGGAAAAGAGCACGTGATCTGTCTGGCGGGGGATGCCGCCTTCACCTGCGGGGTGACTTTTGAGGCCCTGAACAACGTGGCCCATCACACCAAACGGCTGATCACGATCCTGAACGACAATAAGTGGTCGATCGACAAAAACGTCGGAGCCATCGCCGGCTACCTGAATAAGATCACCACCGACAGCCGCTTCATCCATCTGCATGAGAGAGCGGCCCATTTCATCGAGAAGCTTGGCGGGGCCAAGGCCCTCAAAGTGGCTCGGCGGGCCGAAGAGCATGTGAAGGGAATGATTTTCCCCAGCGTAATTTTTGAGGAACTGGGCGTGACCTATTACGGTCCGGTGGACGGGCACGACATCCACAGCCTCATTAAGATGTTCGAATTCCTAAAAACCCAGAATTTCCCGGTCATCCTGCACGTGGTCACGACCAAGGGGAAGGGTTTCGAACCCGCCTTGGTCAAGCAGAAGAAGTTTCACGGTCTGGGACCGTATGATCCGGAGACCGGTGAAACCAAGGCGCTGGGGCAACCGACTTTCAGCGAGGTGTTCGCCGACCATCTTTCAAAATTGGCAGACAACGACACCCGCATTGTGGCGATCACCGGGGCGATGCCCAACGGCACCGGGTTGGACCGGTTCCAACCCAAGCACCAAGACCGTTATTTTGATGTGGGAATTGCCGAGGAGCATGCGGTCCTTTTTGCCGCCGGCATGGCCACCAAAGGTTTCAAGCCTTTCTGTGCGATTTACTCGACCTTCCTGCAGAGGGCCTACGACCAGATCGTTCACGACGTTTGCCTCCAGAACCTCCCGGTGGTTTTCTGTATGGACCGTGGAGGACTGTCGGGGGATGACGGTCCAACCCATCACGGCCTCTTTGACATCTCCTACCTGCGGGGTGTGCCCAATTTGGTGCACATGTCACCCAAGGACGAAGACGAGTTTGTCGACATGCTCTATACCGCAAGTCTGCACAACGGTCCCAGTGCCATCCGCTATCCCCGGGGGATCGGTCCGAATGCCACGATCAAGAAGAGTCCGATGGCTTTGCCTATCGGAAAAGCGGAGGTGATCCGACACGGTCAAAAGGTCGTCATTTGGTCGTATGGACAGATGCTGCCCATGGCCCTGCAACTTTCCGATGAGCTGAAAAAAGAAGAGGGAATCGAAGCGGCCGTGATCAACGCACGGTTTGTGAAACCCCTCGATTCCGCCCTCTTGGAACTTTTCGGACGGAGCGCGGACGTGGTCGTGACGTTCGAAGATCATGTGATCAAGGGAGGTTTTGGAAGTGCCATTCTCGAGGAGCTCTCGAATTTGGGGATTTCCACCCCGGTGGTCCGGATCGGCTGGCCCGACGAGTTTATCGAGCACGGCAAGCCCGAGGCCTTGCGGGAGCGGTATGGGTTGAGCGTCAAGGCGGCCAAAGAAAAACTTCTTCCCCATCTCGCCAAGATCAAGGGCACGGCCCGCAAAGCCCAACCCGCAGCCGCCTGATTCCGTGCGGATCCGGTCGGCACTCTTTTTCATATGAAAATCGTTCTGGCATACTCCGGAGGTCTCGACACTTCCGTGCTACTCGCTTGGCTTAAGGAGAACTACCAGGCCGAGGTCATCGCCTTTTGCGCCAACATCGGGCAGGAGGAGGAGTTGCGGGGTCTGAACGCCAAGGCGAAAAAGACCGGGGCCTCCAAAATCTATGTCGACGATCTTCAGGAGGAGTTTGCCCGGGACTTTATTTTTCCGATGATGCGGGCGGGGGCGATTTACGAAGGGCAGTATTTTCTGGGTACTTCGATTGCCCGACCGCTGATTGCCAAACGGATGGTGGAGATTGCCCGAAAGGAAAAAGCGGAAGCCATCGCCCACGGGGCCACGGGCAAAGGAAATGATCAGGTACGGTTTGAGCTGACCGCGGCGGCACTCGCACCGGAGATTGAAGTGATCGCCCCCTGGCGGGATGAAAGATTCCGGGCGGACTTTCCCGGTCGGACGGAGATGATTCAATACTGTGCGGAGCGGAAGATCCCCGTGCAGGCCACGGCAAAGAAACCCTATTCGATGGATCGGAATCTTTTGCATATCTCCTACGAGGCGGGAATTTTGGAGGATCCCTGGTTCGATGCGTTTGCCCCATCCAACCGAAAGATGTTCACCCTTTCCGTCTCCCCGGAAGAGGCGCCGACCAAGCCGGAGTATGTGACGCTTGAGTTTCGGAAAGGGGATTGTGTGGCAGTGAACGGGAAAAAATTGTCGCCCTTGGGCGTGATGAGGGCCTTGAACAAGCTCGGAGGCAAACACGGGGTGGGACGGGTGGATATGGTGGAGAACCGGTTCGTCGGCATGAAGAGTCGGGGGGTTTATGAGACTCCGGGCGGGGCCATTCTGCATTTTGCCCACCGGCAGATGGAGAGTCTGACGATGGATCGGGAGGTCATGCACATGCGGGACAGCCTGATTCCCAAATACAGCGAGCTGGTTTACTACGGCTTTTGGTTCGCTCCAGAGCGGTTGGCCCTGCAGGCCCTGGTGGAGGAGAGTCAGAGGAATGTGACGGGAACCGTCCGGGTGAAACTCTACAAAGGCGGCGTTTATGCGGCCGGAAGAAAGTCGAAGTTAAGTCTTTATAACCCCGAGATCGCCACGATGGAGGCGGACCCCACCAAGGCCTACAATCAGGACGATGCCACGGGATTTATCCGGCTGAACGGCCTACGGTTGAAGGTGGCGGCGAAGGTGGGAAAGAGAAAACTCTAGGTCTGGAACCTAAAACCCAAAAATACCTGCAGCCTTTAGGTTGAAGTTTACAGACTCAAGGGAACAAAAAGACTATCGCCTGCGGGCGCCAAAGCTGTAGCCACGAACGGTGCGGACGCCGCGAGTCCGGGTTTGGGCCACACTGTGACCTTCCTCAAACAAAGCAGTGTAACGGTAGGGGAAGTGATCCAGTTTTTTCCGGGGGATCTTCTGGCTGATGAGTCTTTCGACTGCCTCCACGTAGGCCAATTCCTCGGCCACAAAGAGGGTGAGGGCATCGCCCTCGGTGGCTGCCCGGCCGGTTCTTCCGATCCGGTGAACATAATCCTCAGGGTGTTGGGGGACATCGTAGTTGATGACATGGGTGACCCCGGCGATATCCAGGCCGCGGGCGGCGATATCGGTGGCCACGAGAATCGGGTATTTGCCGGAACGGAAACCGGCCAAGGCCTCGGTGCGTTCTCCTTGGGAGCGGTCGGAATGAAGAACACCCACCGGATGAGGGAGATTGGAGAGGCTGCCGGCGACTCGGTCCGAACCCATGCGGGTGCGGCAAAAAACGATGACGCTTTGGTATTGGGTTTTCTCCAGCAGGGCCAGGAGCAGTTCGTGCTTTTGGTCGGCGGCCACGGGATAGAGGGCGTGGGTGACCGTCTCGGCGGCTGATCGGCGAAGGCCGATCT
>RGGS01000471.1 GCA_010024525.1 Verrucomicrobiota bacterium
GAACGGGGTCTACAAGCCCCTTATTGCGACTCCAGCTAAAGATATTCGTACTATTGGGCAACAGTCGCCTCACTCACCAAATGAAGAGTCAGTACTAGATTCAGTTTGGAAATACTTCCATCCTCCCGCGAGCGGGTTCAGTGACGGAAAAGGTGGGTGGAGAGGAAGTAGAGTTTACCAGCCTGGAGGTGAAAGGATTCCGGGCCCAAGTTTAGCTGGATTTTGCTTTCGGATTTTTGCCCAAGGAAGCGAAGTAGTTTGCTAAAATGAAAAGGAACCACATAGCGAATGACCGGCGCATCTTCCGGAAGTTTGGCGATTTGGCGGGCATCGGCGATGGCGTCCTCCAGATACCCGGTGGCATCCACTAGTTTCAGGTCCAAGGCTTGCTTTCCGGAAACAATCCGGCCATCCGCCAAATCCGCGGGCAACTTTCCGCCGGCAAACTGCCGTTCGGTGGTCACCACCGAGGAAAATCGGGAAAAAGTTTCCTGGATCATGTCTTGGACGAGTTTCTTTTCAGGTTCGGTGGGGGTACGGGAGGGGTTGAGGAGGTCCTTCAGGGCCCCACTTTTGAAGGTCAGGGTGGAGAGTCCGAGAATTTTGGACAACCCCTCATAATTGAGGGTCTGCATGATCACCCCGATGCTCCCGGTGATGCAGAGCTCGTGGGCCATGAGATGGGATCCACCCATGGCAGTGTAGTACCCGCCCGAAGCGGCCACGGAATCCAGGTAAACGATGACCGGCTTGTCTTCCCGGACGAGGGTGAGTTCGTGATACAGGTTGTCGCTGGCCGTGACCTCACCTCCTGGGCTGTCGATGTGCACGAGGAGGGCGGCCACAGAATCGTCATCAGCCGCCTGACGGATCTGAAGAATCACATCATCCACCATGGAAGATCCGATCTGCCCGGGGATTTCCTGGGCGATGACCCCAAAGAGGTCGATTTTGGCGATACGCTTCTTTTGAGAGTCATCCCCCTCGACCAGTTCCTCCTCGAATGAGGGTGGGAGGCTGAGGTGTGGGGCGGAGGAAAAAAGGTGATGGTCCTTGGACAAGAACAGGAGATTGGCGGCCAGACTGGTTCCGAGCAGAATCAGTCCGATGAGCAGTAAGAATCTGGGAGCGCGACTCATGCGAAAGGAGAGCATGAATCAGGATCCCTTCAAGGGCAAGGGGGGGTGGAAAAAAATGATG
>RGGS01000472.1 GCA_010024525.1 Verrucomicrobiota bacterium
CGCGCTGCGCGACATCTGCGCGTTCGACCTCGTCGCCAACAACACCGACCGCAAGTCGGGCCACTGCCTGCTCGGCACCGACGGTCGCGTCTGGGCCATCGACCACGGGGTGTGCTTCTCGGCCGACTTCAAGCTGCGCACCGTGATCTGGGAGTTCGCCGGCGAACCACTGCCCGCGCACCTCGCGGAGGGCGCCGCCCGCATCGCCGGGCAGGTGCCCGACGCGGTTGCGGACCTGCTGTCCCGCGACGAGGTCGACGCGCTGCGCGAGCGCGCCGAATGGCTGGCCGACGCGGGGGCCTTCCCGCACGACCACAGCGGAAGCCGCTACCCGTGGCCGCTGGTCTGAGACCGTCCAACGTGCCCGACGACCTCGACCAGTTGATCCGATCCGGCGACGTCGACGGGCTGGTGCGGCTCGTCGACGCGCACTGTGCGACGCGCGACTGGGAGGCGCTCCTCGAGGTGCGCGACGCCTGCCGCGCCGCGACCGACGCCGGCCGCCAGGTCTGGCCGGCCGCGACGCTCGCCGACTACCGGCTCGCGCTCCGCGCGCCAGGCGACCTCGCCGCGATCGTCGTCGACGAGTCGAACGGACGGTTCGCGCTCGGTCCGCTCAGCGAGGTCGTCGCGCAGCACCACCGGTGGGAGGACCTCGCGCCGCACCTCGAGAACCCCATCGCCGCCGAGTTCGTCGCGCGCGAGTGCGCGCTCCGCGGACAACGGACCGGGCTCGAGCCGCTCGACCCGTGGGACGTGCCGGTCGACGCGCTCGGGTGGGAACCTGCCTACGCGCTCGCGACCTACCGCGACGACGGGGCCGACTTCCCGGTTCCCGCCGTCGCGCCGCGGGAACCGCAGCGCGTCGACGGATCCGCCGGCACGGCCGTCACCGGCACGGGGGTCGACGCAGGCGTGTCGGCCGCGGTGCACGACCTCGTCTCGGGGTGGACCACCGCATCGAACGGCACGTGGGCCGTCTCGCAGGCCGACCTCGTCGACGACGCCATCGCCGCACTCGCGCGCGACGGTGCGCGGCGCGCCGCGATCGGATCGGGCGACGCGCTGGCGCTGGCCGCATGGGCCGGTGCCAGCGGCGGCGCGCACGGCCGGCGGCGCGGCGCGGCCGGGGGGCGCCAGCGGGCGTGGGCGCTGGTCGCCGCAACGGCCGGCCTCGACCTCCCGTGGGAACCCGGTGCC
>RGGS01000473.1 GCA_010024525.1 Verrucomicrobiota bacterium
AGCTGAGGTATTTGAAATAAGAGATGGCGTGATAGTGGCTTCCAGGGTATATCATGGTTAATATGGAATTCGTTCCAAAGTATAAGGCATTAGAGTAATTATATTTATATTCTTCTTAAGGCATCTTGCAGTTGTTCTGTAAGATGCTTTATTATTTACTGCAGTAGTATAGATGGTATGTATATTACTTTTAGTAAAGATATAGTTCATTATAGCATCTGTATAATGAGGCACCACATAGCTTTTGGCCGATGAAGGTATTTGCATTGGTTTGATTATACACACTGTATCTATACCTACTATCAACATTGTTTGGCTACTTATCAACAGCTTGTTCCTATTGCAAATGAGTATCTTACAAAGGTCTTCTAATTCTACTTCAGGTATATCTTCTTCTATACCATAGAGGGTATAATAGGCTCCTATCCTGTTTATTGTATGGAAATATGCTCCATGTGTATAAAGTATCCATTCCTTTTTATGATGGTAGTACCAAGCTTCACAACACTGCCAAAGTATATTACATAACATACATAATAATACATGCTTTAGTGATTGAATATTCTGAGTATTTGATAGCCTATAAATACTGAATACTACTATATACCATAACACTACATCTGTAATATGGAACACTATATGTTGCAGGCTATCAGGTTGGTTCAGTGCTAAATATTGAATACCGCTTATGGGCCATGCAATTAGGAATAAAAAAAATTTTCCTATTACATAGGGTATCATAGGTATAGCCTGCAAGCCTATGAGTATCAGTGCTACCAATGCTATAACAGGGAATACAACTGCAGCCAATATATTACTCAGCACAAACCATAGTGGAAAACTATGAAAGTGTAATAACACCAAGGGAGCCAAAAAAATTTCGGCGGCCATACTGGCCGCTATTAGTCGCCAAATATGTTGAAGGTACCAAGGACAAACTTTGAATATGTTATATATCTTTTTATACCAAACCAATAATGATAACACAGCCACAAAAGATAATTGGAAACCAATACTGAAGAGCCACATGGGCTGATAGCACAATAAAATAAATGCAGCAACACATAGTTGGTTATAAGGTTCGTGTGGACGGCCTATAAGAGCAGCAGAGCAGAATACTATACACATAATGCCTGCTCTTAAAAGGGAAGGTGACGACAGACATATATAAACATAGAGAACAATAACTACCAAGCTGAA
>RGGS01000474.1 GCA_010024525.1 Verrucomicrobiota bacterium
TATAAAAAAGCGAATAATATTTTTTTTAAGATTTTCAAAGAAAAATTACCTGCGCTATCTGATTTTTATTCAAATGATTTTTTTAATAGCTAAAATTTAGAAAACTGAAAGTCTCCCTTATAATTTGTTTCTTTAAAAAGTTTAAACCAGTTTTTTTCACTTAAATTTGATTTAGCAACTACATTCCAGTTATCTATTTTCTTTTTCTCTTGAATATTTTTGTACGCCTTGATTCTGATAAAGGAATTTTTTTTTGAAACTCTTATTATCTCTTTTAATGATCTTTTTATTCCATTTTTTGTGACGTTATGTATAGTTGAGATAGAAACAACAAAATCAAAATATTTATTGGGATAAGGTAGTTTTTCACAGGTTCCAATTTTAATAAATTTCTTTATTTTTTCTAAAGCTTTTTTTTTGCAATAAGTGCTTATATCTATACCTTTTATTTCACAACGAGGTAGAGCTTTTTTGAATTCATACATCATAAATCCTTTGGCGCATCCAATGTCTAGTATTTTTGAAGTATTATCTAATTTATAGTGCTTAATCATTGCTTTTACAATTTTTCTAAAAAATTTAGGATTATAATAGTACCCACCATAACCATGTTCCCTCTTGCCATCAAAATATTCTTTTGGAAATTTTTGTAACTTTTTTCTTAATTTATTAGAAACTTTCACTCTAAGTAAGGAAATATTTTTTCTATTACATATTGGATAATATTTCCAAAAATCTATTTTTTTATTTTTTATCTTTAGAGTCAAATACTAAATAACTTTTTCCAAAAGAGCCAATTAAATGTCAATCAATTAATGTTTTATGATTTTTATTTGCTAATTTTTTTTATTTTTTTATATAGCATATTTTTTGGATCACCAGAAGTTAAATTAAAAAAATTATCAATATATAAAACACATCCATTAATCAGAAATTTAAAAGAAAAATTAAGACTTTCCATAATTGACTTATTCAAGTCGCAATCTACACATACAAATGAAGCTTTTATCTTTTCTTTATCAAATTTTTTTATCAGCTCTTTATTCAAACTATCTTTATAAAAACCTTTAATTTTTATGATTTTTCTTCCAGAAATATTTTTTTAATTAGTTTATCAAAAGTTTTTTCAGTAGTTTTTAATGTAAAAGGTATATATTTTTTATTATCTTTTAAATTATCAACACCATCGCATGTTCTTAA
>RGGS01000475.1 GCA_010024525.1 Verrucomicrobiota bacterium
AATGTGAAAAATTCGGGTTAAGGACACGCTGAACAAAGCGCCGAGATACTAAAAGGAGTCAGCGTGGGTTTAAAATTTGGAATGTGCGGGTGGGAGCGCTCGTTCCCGGTTCGGCGGATAGCACCGGATTGATAAACTTTCTCAGTCTTTGGCGGCTTTGGGCATGTTTTGGAGGCCGTTTTTATGCGTTTTCTGCATCAAATGTGGTTGGCGGGCATGAGCCTCCGTTTCGCTAGGATCAGGTTGGCCAAGGCGAAGAGGATTTCTAGTTTTGCAAGGTTCTTTTGAAGTCCTCGGTATCGTACCTTCCGGTAACCGAAGCGCTGTTTGATGATCTGAAAGGGATGCTCCACCAGCGCTCGCACGCTCGCCTTTGCCTTTTCGTATGCCACCGTTGCAGACTTCAACGCCCCTTCGGCCATCGCCTTGATCAAACCTCGTTTGGCCGCCACATGCCACGTTGCGCCGCACGCTTTGGCCGCCACCTCAGGCCGCTTCTGCGCACCCGTGTAGCCCGCGTCTGCGAACACTGCTTTCTCTTCCCCGTGCAACAACTCTGCAGCGCAGTTGATGTCAGCCTCGTTAGCCGCTGTGGCCACAACCGAGTGAACGAGTCCAGAGCTGGCATCCACGCCAATGTGCGCCTTCATCCCAAAGTGCCACTGGTTGCCTTTCTTGGTCGAATGCATCTCCGGGTCGCGTTTGCCCTCGGCGTTCTTGGTCGAACTGGGCGCGGCGATGATGGTGGCGTCAACCACGGTGCCTTGCCTCATGATGAGCCCAGCTCCGGCAAGGCTCGCGTTGACTTCCTCCAAGATTGCCCGAGCGAGATTGTGCTCATTAAGCAGATTGCGGAAGCGCACCATCGTTGTGGAGTCCGGCGCACTCCCTTCACTCAAATCCACTCCCACAAAATGTCGGATCGATTGAATCTCAGTCACCGCGTCCTCTAGTCCTTCGTCAGAGTATCCAAAGCAGTTCTGCACTACCAAGAGCCTCAGCATACGCTCTAAGCCCACCGGCGGACGACCTCGGGAGCCCTTCGGATAATAGGGTTCGAGTCGCTCCACCAAACGCTTCCAAGCCACCACCTTCTCCATGACCGCGAGGAGCGCTTCCTTGCGCGTCACCCGCTTTTTACCCGCGAATTCGCTCTCCGCAAAACTCATCTGCCGGTTCATCCACGCATCCTGCCCAATT
>RGGS01000476.1 GCA_010024525.1 Verrucomicrobiota bacterium
CCGTGGGTGGACGGATGGCCGCGACCTCAATTCCCCGGGTGAGCAAAATATCCCGGGCCCGGATCACGGCCTCGTTGGAATGGAGAATCTCGGGCTGAATCGGGCCTTTATGGAGGGATCTCTGGTTTGAGGCGTGGAGCTCAATGTTTTCTTGGAGTCGTTTCCGCAGATGGTCCCCCTCCGGGGAACGTAAAATGCGGAGCGATTCCCCGGCGGCGGCCATGGCTGCCGGGGCCGGAGCGGTGCCGAACAAAAAGGTCCGCGCCTCGTTGAGAAAATGATCGATGATGGGGGCGGAGGCGGCGACGAACCCCCCCGAGGAACCCAAGGCCTTGCCCAAGGTGCCCATGTGGATGTCGATCCCGCTGGACAAACCCTGATCCGCGGCCCAGCCGGATCCCTGCGGCCCGACCACCCCGTTGGCATGGGCTTCGTCCAACAAGAGCCATGCGCCAAAGCGGTTTTTGAGTTCCACGAGGTGGGAAAGTTCAGCGAAGTCTCCCTCCATCGAGTGCAGGGATTCAGCCACCACCAGGATCTTTCTGTCTGCGTTCAGTTTCGCAGCAGAGGTGAGAGCCTCTTTCAGGCTTGATGGATCGTTGCGCGCAAAGAGGCGGAGGCGGGCATTGGAGAGGCGGGCCCCGTCAAAAAGGCAGGCATGGGCGTTGCGTTCCAGCAGGATGGTGTCCTTCGGGCCGACCAAAGAGGGGATGACCCCGAGCGGTGTCTGGTAGCCGGAGGCAAAAGCGAGGGCGGAATCAGTTTTTTTCCAATCGGCCAGTTCACTTTCCAGCCGGGCATGTTCGGGGCAGGAACCGGCCAGATGGCGGGCGGCCCGGGCTCCGGTTCCGGATTCGCGGATGGCAAGGATGGCGGCTTCCGCCACGCGCGGATGACGGGAGAGGCCGAGGTAGTCGTTGTCGGCAAAAGACAGGGGGGCCGCTTGAGTCGGCAGGTTTCGCTGCGTCCCCTGGGTCGTGCGGATCCTTTTTTTATCTTTGGTTTCTAGAATGAGGGAGACCGGCATTAATCCTATCGTGCCGTGGAGAGCTATTTTGGACTAGGCGAAATCGGAGGCTGGAGGAAAGGCTTTTGAAGTCGAGAAGTCCACTTGCCGATCTTTGGGTTTGCGGAATCCTTCTTGGCGCACCCCAAACGCGTCCGGCAGGGCAAAATACTTTGTATCATATGATACAA
>RGGS01000477.1 GCA_010024525.1 Verrucomicrobiota bacterium
TCCCCGGGGAACGCCTTCACCGCCTCCAGAATCATCGGCACCAACACCGCCACCAACCTCACCCTCCTCCTGGATGCCAACGGATTAACGGGGTTTTCCGAAACTACCGCCACGATTCCCCTGCTGATCGGCACGAACGGTTTGAGCAATCTGCCAGCTTCATCACTGACCGTTTCCACCACGAATTTTCCGGGATTGGGAACTTGGTCGGTCTCCACCAACACCACGAATCTTTCTCTCGTCTACCAGCCGGTTCCTCTCAACTTGGCCACCACCAATCTGCCCAGTGGGTTAACGGGAAATTCTTACCGGGCCGCTCTTGCAGCCACCGGGGGAGTCGCCCCCTTCCTCTGGAGCTTGGCCTCCGGGACTTTGCCGGACGGCCTGTCCATTTCGGATGAAGGCATCCTCGATGGATCCCCCACCGCACCCGGGCAGTTCATGCTGTCGATTCGTGTGACCGATTCCGCCGGAATCTCCACAAATCGTTCGCTCCAGATCAACATCACGGATCCCCTGCAGATCACCACTGCCACCTTGGCCGACGGCACCCGGGGATCCTCCTACACCACCTCCCTGGAAGCCACGGGTGGAACCGGAGGTTATCTTTGGACGATCCTTTCCGGATCATTGCCAGACGGACTGAACCTCGCAACGAATGGCGTCATTACCGGATCCCCGACCGCTGCTGGTCCAACCTCCTTTGTCGTTCAGGTGAACGACTCGTCCCTCCAATCCACCACGCAATTAGTCAGCTTGGAGGTGTTGCCTCCGGTAGATCCTTATTCGGCATGGAGTTCGGGCGTGGCCTGGGACAAGTACAACAGCGACCCCTCGGCGGATCCTGACCTCGATGGCCGCTCCAACCTGATGGAATACACCAGCGGTTCATCCCCCCTCCTCAGTGAGGGCCCCCTCCTCGAAACCTCTTTCACCAACACCGGAGGACAGAGTTTTCTGATTTTGAAATTCCGACGATCCGCCTCCGCCACCGACGCCACCTTTGAGGTTGTGACCAGTTCGAACCTCACCACCTGGGCACCGCTGGCCAGAAGCACCGGCGGCAACTCATTTACCAATGTGGATAGCCAAACCTCCGTCATGGAAGTCGATGCCGACGAAACCGGTGTCCTGAAGGAAGTGACCTTGAAAGACGGAACTCCGGTGGGGACTCAGCCTCGAAGATTCCTCCGATT
>RGGS01000478.1 GCA_010024525.1 Verrucomicrobiota bacterium
CGGCTGGTCAGGAAGTGGATGTGACGGCAGCCAACGTGGACATCAATGCCACGACGAATGTGACAGTCGACGGAGCATCGATCGCCATGACGGCACCAACGATGACCTCGACATCGTCAACATCGAATACGATCAATGCGCTGACGCTGACGCTCAATGACAACGCCGGCAATGCCACGGGTGTCGGTAACACAACGGGCACGCTTACGATGAACGGCTCGACGGTATCGACCACGGGCGCCTCGGGTGTGACCACAACGGCAACAACGGGTAACATCGGCATGACGGCCACGGCCGGCAGCATCAACCTGACAGCGTCAACGGCTGGTCAGGAAGTAGATGTGACGGCAGCAAACGTCGACATCAACGCCGCGACGAATGTGACGGTTGATGGTACATCGATTGCTCTGACATCGACCAACGGCAATACGACAGTTACGGCCACAGGCGCGGGCACGGATGTGACCATCACAGCAACCGATGCGGTAACAGTCGGTGGTGCTTCAATGGCACTTTCGTCAACAGATGGCGATGTGACCATCACGGTCCCAGGTGGCGGCACGAGCAACGACCTCGTCCTGAAGAACATCGACAACACGACGGCGGCAGTGAACATGCTCACGCTGGACGGATCGGACAACGTCCGCAAGAAGTCACTACTGTCGATGGCCAACGAAGGTTTGGTCTATGACGCAGTGGAAGGTCAGTTCAAGCTTGGCTCGACGACCGACGGCGAGAACGCCATCACGTCATCGCGCTTCGTACGCACGGGCACAGGCGGTACGCTGACGTTCAACACCAGCGGTTCAACGCAGCTTGTGTTGAACAACAACGGTAACGTTGGCATTAGCACGACCGGCGCGGGCACGACAACGATCGGAAGCGCCGCAGCTGGAGCGATCAGCGGCCAGTCGGTGAGCACGATCGGTCTGAGCGCCGGCACGGCAATGATCGCTGAGGCCGGTACATCAATGACAAACACCGCCGGCACGACGGTAACGACAACGGCCGGTACGGGTGTGAGCACGACGGCAACAACGGGTAACATCGGCATGACGGCCACGGCCGGCAGCATCAACCTGACGGCCGCAACGGCTGGTCAGGAAGTGGATGTGACGGCAGCCAACGTGGACATCAATGCCACGACGAATGTGACAGTCGACGGAGCATCGATCGCCATGACGGCACCAA
>RGGS01000479.1 GCA_010024525.1 Verrucomicrobiota bacterium
TGTTAGAGTAACACCCAAAGCTGTAGCAACTTGTGTTGCCCATTTATTGGATGCCGTAACTACACCAGTTCCATATGTTATAGAATCTCCATATGCATATAGACTACCTCCACTAAATATTCTTGCTTCATCTGTTTGTCTTATTGCACCGCCAGTAAATGTTGATGTTCCTATAACTGAAAATGTTGAATTTGACCCTGCTGTACCGATACCAACGTTACCTCCTGCTGTAGCAAAGTATGTAGAACCAGATGAACTAATTTGTGTGGTTGAAGCATATGTAAGTGTTGTTTTACCAGTCACACCTAATGTCGAAGAGAGTGTAGTTGCTCCAGATACACTCAATGTACTTGTTGCTGTAAGAGCTCCACCAAAGAATCCTGTACCAGAGACATATGAATTACCTTGGACTGATAGCGTTTTTGAAGGAGTGGTGGTGCCAATACCCACATTTCCACCTGATGTAGCAAAGTATGAAGATCCGGATGATCCAATTTGTGTAGTTGATGCATATGTAAGTGTAGTCTTGCCTGTGACTCCTAGGGTTGAAGAGAGTGTTGCTGCACCTGTAACTCCCAGGGTTGAAGATAATGTAGCTGCTCCTGTGACACCTAGTGTTCCTGTAGCTACTATGTTTGCTGCTGTGAGGTTACCAGAGAAGAGGCCGCCGCCTTGTACTGAGAGAACCTGAGATGGAGAAGTGGTGCCGATACCAAGATTACCTGTACTTAATATTCTTAATTTCTCCGTACTATTTGTTGATATTTGAAAACTATTATCTGATGTACTATAAAGAATGCGTCCCATATAATCTACTCCTGGATTAGTGAAATCAATATATGATGAACCATTAGTTGGTGAAGTAATCTCCATTCTTCTATTGGTATCTGATGCAGACTTTCCAAAAGTAAATCCTGCAACAGTTGGTGCATTTGGTACTGAACCATCACCAATAAATGTACCATCACCACTTACATAAAGAGAACTAGTTGCTGTGATGTTAGCTGCTGTGAGGTTGCCGGAGAAGAGACCGTTACCTTGTACACCGAGTCTTGCAGCAGGAGTGGTTGTACCGATACCAACGTTACCTCCTGTAGTTGCAAAGTAAGCAGATCCAGATGATCCTATTTGTGTGGTTGATGCATAACCTAATGTTGTTAGTCCTGTTACGTTTAGTGTTGAAGAGAGTGT
>RGGS01000480.1 GCA_010024525.1 Verrucomicrobiota bacterium
CGAGCCGGTTGCCGTAGCAACCACCGATACCGTGTACGTGCCGGCATCAAGACCCGAGAATGATCCCGATACCTGTGGGCCGGTCGTCGATCCACCCGAACGGGCAATCATGTACTGATACGAGCGTGAGCCAGCATCGGCATGCGTGCCACCAGCTGGGCTGGTAACCGTGATGGTTCCGTCCGTTGCAGCGTTACAGGTGATGTTGGTCTTGTCAACCGTGGCCGTGATCGTCGTTGGACGATTGATCACTTCTGTCGAGACGGCTGTCGTACAAGCAGGTGTCGAGCCGGTTGCCGTAGCAACCACCGATACCGTGTACGTTCCGGCATCCAGACCCGAGAACGATCCCGATGTCTGTGGACCGGTCGTTGAACCACCACTACGGGCGATCATGTACTGATACGTGCGTGAGCCAGCATCGGCTTGTGTGCCACCAGCTGGGCTGGTAACCGTGATGGTTCCGTCTGTTGCGGCGTTACAGGTGATGTTCGTCTTGTTAACTGTGGCCGTGATCGTCGTCGGACGATAGATCACTTGCGTCGAGACTGCCGTTGTACATGCTGGAACGCTACAACATTGCGCGTCAGCAATGACCGAAACCGTGTAGGTACCGGCATCAAGACCCGTGAACGATCCCGATGTCTGCGGTCCAGTCGTTGAACCACCAGAACGGGCGATCATGTACTGATACGTCCGTGAGCCAGCATCGGTGTGTGTGCCACCGGCTGGGCTGGTAACCGTGATGGTTCCGTCCGTTGCGGCATTACATGTGATGTTCGCCTTGTCAACCGTAGCTGTGATCGTCGTTGGACGATAAATGATTGATGTTGCTACAGCAGTCGTACAGGCTGGTGCCGAAGCCGTAGACAAGGTGACGACCGAGACGGTATAGGTTCCGGCGTCGAGTCCGCTAAAGGAACCTGATGATTGTGGACCAGTTGTCGATCCACCCGAACGAGCGATCATGTACTGATACGTGCGTGAGCCAGCTTCACCGTGCGTGCCACCGGCTGGGCTGCTGACGGTAATTGTACCGTCCGTAGCAGCATTGCATGAGATGTTGTTCTTGACCACAGTAGCCGTGACTTCCGTTGGACGATAGATCACTTCTGTCGAGACGGCCGTTGTACAAGCTGGTGTCGAGCCGGTTGCCGTAGCAACCACCGATACCGTGTACGTGCCGGCATC
>RGGS01000049.1 GCA_010024525.1 Verrucomicrobiota bacterium
CGCTGGTGTCGGTGCTGTGGGCCTTCGTCAGGTAGGACTGGCTGACCTTGGCGTCGAGGGTTTGCACATCGAGATTAAACCCCTCCCCGGGACGAAGAAGGTTCACCACCACCAACCCGATCACCAGGGCCAGGGTGGAAACGACCTCAAAATAGACAAGGGTTTTGAATCCCGTGCGACCCAACCGCTTGAGATCGCCCATGGAAGCGATCCCATGGACAACCGTGCAAAAGATAATCGGGGCGATCATCATTTTCACCAGCTTGATAAAGCCGTCTCCCAAAGGCTTGAGGGATTTTCCGAATTCAGGAAAGAAGGCTCCCACCAGAACCCCGGCCGCCACCGCCAGAAGCACCTGCACATAAAGAATGCGGTACCAAGGAATCTTGCGAGATGGAGCAACCGCCGACATCAGCTTTTAAAAGTAAGAGATGGGCCGGTCCCAGGCGAAACTTAATTCCATCACGGGGGCCATTTTGTTTTTCGGTCTGCTCTTTGTCGTCTACTCCCTTTTTCATGTCGACTATCGTTTTCTCTTTCTCGGGGTGCGACTCTTTCAGCCCCATCTCCTTCTGCTGATGCTCATCTACGCCCCTTTCTTCTTTGTCTTTTTTTTATCCAACTCCCTCCGAGCCAACCTTTCCCTTCGTTTTGCCGGCACTCCTCCTTGGCGCAGCCTTCTCCTGGCCGCCTTGGGCAACTCCCTCGGGCTATTCCTGATCCTACTGGTGCAGTACGGAACTCTCGCCGCCACCGGAACGGTCCGGTGGTCCGACGGTTGGCTTTACGTGAACCTCTTGTTCGCCGTGGTTCCCACCATGTTCGTTCTCCCCTACTTCCACCGTTATTTTTACCTGATGACGGGCCGCATCATCCTGGGCCCCCTCATTACCTGCCTGATCTTCATCATGATTCTACTCTCGAACACCGTTTGCTATCTGCCGCTCTAAAACCCCTCGGGACTGCTGCGGGAACAGCCCATTGTAAATTAGCATCGATGAGCTAACTTTTACGCAAGATGCTGGCTTCAAGCATTTTTTGCTTATGCGCTCCTCGGTCAAAGGCAATCCGCCTAGCGCTCAGTTCTTTAATTCTTTTTTCGGCAGCGCAATCCCAGACCTATCGCTTGGTTTGGGAGGAAGAATTCAACCAATTCGACGCCTCCACCCCCTCCAGTTCCACTAACTATAACCGCTGGGACCTCGACCGTGGCACTTGGAATGTCGAGACCTTCGACGCGACCTACAACGGCGAAATCCAGAATTACCGCGACACCCGCGACAACGTGCGCCTCGAGGTCGATCCCGCGGAATCGAGCGACGGTATTCTCGTAATCGAATCCCGCCGGCAGAACACCACCCAGAACCCGGGCGCCTGGACTTCCGGTCGCATCAACACTCTGGACAAGCTGAAGTTCAAGTATGGTCTGGTCGAGGTTCGGGCCAAGCTTCCCCCCTTGTTGGGCAGTTGGCCCGCGATCTGGATGATGGGAAACAACATTAACTCCAATTCGGTCGGTTGGCCCCGCTGCGGCGAGATCGATATCATGGAGATGGGGCGCGCCTCCGGCTGGAACTCCATTCTGGGCACCTTGCACTGGAATGCCCCGGACAGTGCGGCGTATCCCGCCTACAACCACGCCTCCATCGGCAGCGACCTGCTTACCCCCAAACAAAATCTGCTGGTCAGCGACTCCACCTCCGCGTTTCACGTCTACCGTTTCGAGTGGACCCCCACGCTCGCGAAGTGGTTCGTCGACGGATCGCTCTATCTGACCATCGACATCTCGCCCAGCACGTTGTTGGGATCCCCGGACAACCCGTTTCACCGTGAATTTTTCCTGCTCCTTAACAATGCCATGGGAGGAATCATGGGAGGAACCGTGGATACCGCCGGGCCGGCCAGTACGCGGTATGAGATTGATTACATCCGCGTATTCCAGCAGCAGCCCGGCTCCACCAACAACACGATGCTTATTTCCCGTCCGTCTCTCAAAACCAATTCGGTCTCCCTTCCCGCCGGTTTGGCTGTCACCAACACCATCGAGTTGGCAAACTATCCCCACGCCATCGGAATTTCAGGATCCGTGCCCGGCCTGACCCTCTCCGTCACCTCCTCCGCCACCCCGTTCTCCGGCTTTTCCGGATCCACCGGCAAGACCCGCCTGATACTTTCCGGCACACCCAGCCAGATCGGCACCTTCAACCTCCAGATCCAGGCCACCAACCTCGTCGGCGGAACCAACCTCATTCTTCCCGTCACCATCACCGGGAACTCCTACACCCTGCAGAACGGCGGGTTCGAGCAGGCCACGGGCGGACTACCCTCCGGTTGGGCTGCCTCCGGAACTACCAACAACAACACGATTCTGACCGACTCCATCATCACCAACACCAATCAATTTACCAACGCTTGGGTACGCTCCTCCGTCAGTTGGTACCTATCTTCGGCGACGGATAGGTATTACGGAACCAGCCAGCTCTTCACACCCTACTCTGGGGAGGCCTCGCTGAAAGTCTGGGGCCCCTACAACAGCGGCGGTGGGGGTGCCAGCCGCCTGTACCGCACTACCAACGCCGTGGCCGGCAACTCTTACCGTTTTCAAGCCTACGGCCACACCGGCACAAATGATTTTATTTCAGGATCTAATTTTTGCCGCTTGTTTCTCGAATTTCTCAACTCCAGCGGCTCCGTTCTCGCCACGCACTACTCCACCGCCCAGATGGACGTCACTTCCCCCCGCGGGGTTTGGACGCTTTTCCAGACCGCCACGGTCACCGCCCCCGCCGGCACGGTCTCCGCACGAATCGGCTCTGAATTTAGCCAGCCTGCCAGCGACGGTGGATCCGTTTATTGGGATGATTTCCTGCTGCAAATCCTCCTTCCTTCCGAAAGTCTTGCCACTAACTCCTCTGGCCAAGCTCTCCGTCTTATTGCCTCGGGCTATGTTGAGCAGACCGTCTCCGCCGAGCCGGATGCCACCTATCTTCTGTTGGGTAGCAACGCGCCTGGATCAGGCAATCTCCAAGCGCGCCTCACCTTCCAAAATGATGCCGGAACCACAGTGGGAACGGTCACCAACGGGACCTTTGCCTCCGGACAAGCTTGGCAACTCGCCTCCACCTGCCCGTCCTCCGCCACCCGGGCGGTTCTTCGTCTGGCCCAGAGCAGCGGAACAATCGACATCGACACCGTGGCGTGGACGTTGCAAAGCCGGAAACGCTTCTTCAACGCCGGCGGGGAACTGGCCGAAAACAACCTGCCGGTGGCGTGGGAAGGATTCGGCACCAATGCCGGCTCCGCGGGATTGGTCTCCACCGGCACGCAAAGCGGAGCCTACTCCCTTCGGGTGGCTGGCCCCTCCTCCGCCACCACCAACCTTTCGGGTTGGCGTCAGACCGTCGCTCTTCCCACCAACGGCGTGCCTTGGCTGGCCGAGGTCTGGTCCCGCAACTCCGTTCCATTGGCGGGGTCGAACCGAGGCCTTCTTCGCCTGGAGTTTCTGGACTCGGTGGGAGGTGTGCTTCTGAGCGGGGATGCAGAGCTTCCCAAATCTTCTTCCTTTTCGAAATCCCGTCTTTTTCTCCGGGCACCGATGGGATCGGTTCAGGCCCGCCTCTCCCTGCTTTTGCACCAAGTGGCCAACGCGTCCGGGGAACTGATTTTTGATTCTGCCGACCTCCGGCAGTTGTCCTCGGCCGACTATTTGATGGCCCGGGCGGAAAGTGCCGGGATCAGCTCACCGAATCTATCCCCGACGGCCGATCCGGATGGCGATGGGGTACCTTCGGGTGACGAAGTCATTTGGGGCACGGATCCTTACTCTTCCTCCTCGGTGACCCAAGCCTCCCTCTCGAGCCCCTCCACCAACACGTTTCGTCTCCAATGGTTGGCAGTTCCTGGAATGACCTACTTCATCGATCGTTTTGAATCTTTGGCCAATACGGATAGTCCGCTCTCCACTCTTTCCGCAACCCCCTCTAGCCCTAACGGGTCAGCATCCCCATTTATGACCGAAACCAACCTGCCCATGACGAATTCTCGGGGATTTTTTAGGGTTCGGTTGAGCCCATAATTTTTCTCCAATCCTAAAATTTTTCGAACTTTTCTTGCCTCCAAAGGTCAAAAACCATGTGAGAGTTCATTCCCGAATTGGCTCCGGTATTTCGTTGCAAGTAGTTGGTATAGAGATCATTTTAAGTTACACTTTTAAACATCGGTCCATTGACAAAATGCACTTATGAAATATAGTATAGTCCTATGATATCCCGTTCTTGGTGCACTACTATTTCATCTCTTCTTTTTATCATATTTGTCGGGCTGATTTCTTCCTTACCCGCTCAGACCACCAATATTGTCTACTCCGAGGACTTTAATTCCACCAAGGCTCTTGTTTGGGCGGGTTCCGGAGATGGCGTGGGGAGCTTTAGCGCTTCCATTATCACCAATCTTACGAACTCAGGATTTCCTACGGCGCCTAACAGTGGTTACTTGGCCTTGACCGCAAACTCATCGAATAAAGCAACGAACGCCGGTTGGTGGGGAGTTCAGATTTTAACCAATCTTTCCACCCCAAATGGCCTGGGTCAGACCAACCTCAGTAAAATTTCCCTTACTGCAAAAGTCCGAGCGAAGGGACTGCCAAGTAACGGAGCAGTGGCAATTCTCCGAATCATGGAAAATGGGGATAACCCTGGTAGCTATTTGCAATATAAAAGAGTTACCTTCGAACCCATACTTTTGCAGGGGGATGACTGGAAAACCATAGGCGGAAGTTTTGATACCGCAGGGCTAACAGCGGCGAAAGGTTCGATCTATAATTTTAGCCCCACAAACACCAGTTACGAAATAACAGTCGAACTTAGCGGCTACAATCAGGCGACAGCACCGGGTTACGTTGCTTACAACACCCCAACGGGCCCATCCAGTGCTGGGAGGAAAAATCCGGGCTTGGCCCCCAACGCAAATATTCGCGTGGAATTTGATGACGTTAAGCTGGCGGTAACCGACCCCATGGCCGCTTTTACTGCAATTGGCACCGTCTCACCTAAATGCGGTCCGATCGGCACCCCCATCACCATCACCGGAACAGCTTTCGGCACCAATCCGATAGTCAAATTCAACGGAACAAGTGCAGTCGCCACAGTGAATACCAACGGGACTGTCATCAACACAACGGTTCCCTCGGGGGCAACTACCGGAACGATTACAGTTATTGGTTCGGCAGGAACCGCCTACAGTCCATTAACTTTCTTTGTTACAACCCCGACAAACTTGCTGGCAGACCCGGGTTTTGACATAGGAAATAACTTGGATTTTTGGAAGGCCTACAATGGAGCCCGGTTGGTCAACGCCGGCAATGTCTATCCTGACGCTACTGTATCTTGGAACGAAGACGGGACTCCCTATCTGATTATTCCTGGCTGGGAGGGACAACAGGACGCCCTTGTGTATCAGGATCAGATTCCTTTCATGCGAGGCAGCGGAGATTATTTTACCGCATCTTTCCGGGCTAAATTTGACCAATTTTACGAGGCAAGTTCAACCATCGTGGCCTTTATGAGTGGCAATATCAGCACATCTTTTAAGGAGGTTGATTTGACGGAGGAGATTAATCAAAACCGTGGAACTTGGCATACTTATACCGTTGGGTTTGTCGCCTCATCAAGCAACCTTGCCACCATGACTGGTGGTGCCACCAATGGTTCGATTGCTTTAAAAATTCAACCTCTCAATCGTGTGACAAGCATCACCAATGCTAAGACCGTTCTTCTTGATAACGTGGTTCTCAGTCAAACCAACTCGGCGGCCATCGGACCGCAGATTCGTGTCCGCATCAACAACGTCCCCCAGACCGACAACGGAACGAATAACCTGATTTCCCCGCTCGTTGGAAAGACCTCCACCTACACCGTGAAAGTGGACAACACCGGCGCCCAGGATTTGACGATCAGCTCCGTCAACCTCACCGGTTCCTTCACCCTCGGCGGAATCACTCCGCCCGTCACCATCGTTCCTGGATCCTCTCAAAGTTTTTCCATCATCGCCGCTCCCACCTCCTTGGCGACCCTAAGCGGGATTCTCACGATCAACTCCAACGACAAGGAAACGTCCGATCAGGCCTTTGTTGTCAACCTCACGGCTACCCCGGTGAACCTGGCCGATTCGTTCAATGGCTCTGAAACCGCGTCCCAGTTGGGATGGGTACCCACGGCCTCCACAACTGGTCTGGAGGGTGCCAGTTCCACCAGTGTCACTGCCGGCGAGTTGCAAATGAACGTGGACTCCTCGGCAGATGTGTATCCCTGGTCCTACTCCGTCGCGAAGACGTTTGCATCTCCGGGAACCCTCAACCTCGATAGCAGTTCCCTTTTGGTCAACCTTAAGGCCTCTGGTGTTTACGGCGGGGTAACCCAAAACAAGGTCCAAGTCCGGTTGGAATCACTCAATAGCGCTCTGGCGGTCACCGGCAGCATCCAGTTGGGAACGTGGGTAGACGAAACCACCGCAGGAACCTCTGGCGGCGCTGGACTCTATTTCAGTCCTGACGGCATCAATGACCGCGTGGTGGTTCTGGTTCCGGAGGGAGGCAGTTCCTACACGCAAGCGGGAGGTACCCTTTCCCAGACCGGAGTCAAAACAACCTTCGATGCCTCGGCGCCCTATTATCGCCTGGTCATCCAGATGACCGACTTCGAGTTCGATCTCGATGCAGGCAATCTGGTGCAGGTGGATTCCGTGGATCTTTCCTTGGGCGTGGCCCCCTTCTCCTTGGCCAACGGAAGCTTCGAATTGGATGCCACGGATTTCGCTGTCGGCAACACCCCCAACGGTTGGACGCAATATCCGGCGGAGGGCGTGAGCAAAAACTTGGTGACCAACAACGCGTCCGTTTACAACCAGTTTGACACCAACAACACGAGCACGATATTCCAGGCCTTTGCCGGCGGCAAGGCCATGAAGGTCTACGGTCAAAACTACTTCCCGGGTGGTGTCTGGGCGGGACCCACCCAAACCGGTGTCGTCTACCAGGAGTTCCCAGTGGGCACCACCCCCTCCCTGACGGTTGGCGCAGTTATCCACGCCCGGGGCATGGCCAAGGTCTTCTCGATTGATCCCCTTACAGCCAACAGCACGTTCAATTACGGGTTCAAGTACATGGATCAGGCGAACAACGAAATCAGCCGGCAGGTCACCACCCTGACCTCCGCCAACTTTACCGCCGACAAGTGGGTACCCCTCACCGTCAATGGAACGGTTCCGGCCAACACGGCCAAGGTGCAGGTGATCAGCGAATTTGTGCAGAGCGCCTCCACGGGCAATGGCGCGGTTTATCTGGACGATCTCTCGATCGGTTTTGGCACGATTAACGCTACCGCCACGGTGGGCTCCTCGACCTATACGCTGACCTGGTCGGACGAGTTCGATGGCACGGCCATCAATTCCGCCAACTGGACCCCGGAGACCGGAGCGGGCGGTTGGGGCAATAACGAGCAGCAGACCTACACCACCAATAGCTCCAATCTGCGGATCGATAACGGAAGTCTGATTCTGCAGGCAGTAAAGTCGGGAACCGCCTGGACGTCCGCACGAATCAAATCCCAAGGATTGCGCAGCTTCCAATACGGCAAGATTGAATTTCGTGCCAAGCTCCCCTCGGGGGTCGGCCCTTGGCCGGCGGCCTGGCTTCTCGGCAACAACATTTCCTCAGTCAACTGGCCCCAGTGCGGCGAGATTGACGTGATGGAATGGCGTGGCAACCCCACCAACGATGCCAGTACCGTGGGGCACGCCCTTCACTCGGCATCTGCCAACGGGGCTAATCCGACTCAACCCGCCAACCGCTCCCCTGTGGTGAACCCCTCCAGCGCCTTCCACACTTACGCCGTGGTCTGGACGAGCAACAATCTGGTCTTCAGCGTCGACGGAGTCGACACGGCCACCCTCACCCCGCCTTCGGCCGATGCCGCCGCTTTCCGGCAGGAATTTTTCCTG
>RGGS01000481.1 GCA_010024525.1 Verrucomicrobiota bacterium
CTTCCACCCCGCCGAGCCCACCCGGCGCAACCCCGCAACCGCCAGCCCCACCGCCATTCCCGTGGCACTGCAGATTAGGGTGACCCACACGGTGTAGACCAAACCCTGCGCCAGCTGAGCCAGGATGTCCGAAAAACTCACGGATGGCAAAATTCCTGCTCTTACTTCATCCGGGTATCGATGATGGCCTTCACTTTTTCCGGACCAAGTTCCTGCAGGTACTTGTCAAAGTCATCCCGGTATTTGGATCCTTTGGCAAAGGCGAAACCCAACCGGTCAAAACCGGTGAACACGCGGACGCTTTCAATGGGAAGCTTCATTTTGTTCACGTAGTTGGCCAGCACCGGCTCCTCGACAAAAGCCAGGTCAAGGTTTCCGTTCTGCAGATCGGTGATGACTTCGCTGTAGGAGGGATAAAGCTTCACCCGGCTCAGGGAGTAGTAGCCCTTGGGTTCCAGTTCATTTTTGATCAGATCATTGTATGCCATGCCACGGGGGTAGCCGATGGAGTAGGGCTTCAACTGGGCCAGATCGGGGATCTTGATGCCCCTGCTTTTCAGCGCCACCAGATGCCAGGCGTTGTCATAGTAAGGCTGGGAAAAATCCATCACCTCCTTGCGCTTGTCGGTGATCGAGATCCCGGAAAAAGCCACATCCGCCTGCCCGCTGGAGACAGCGCCCAACATTCCCTGCCAGTCGTAGGGGGTGATTTTCAAACGGATTCCCCTCGCCTTGCTGTAGCCCTCAAACAGATCCAGATCCGCCCCTTGGATCACCCCTCCCTCACTGAAAAGCATGGGGGGCGAGGAGGGTGATACGGCCACCTGAATGACTTTTTCGGTTGGCCCGCCAGAGCAACCCGCAAAAAATAAAACCAAACATCCAAGCCTTGGAATCCAGCAGAGGGAGAATTTCATCTTTCCTTTGCTATCGGGAAGACGGGACGAAAGCGAACCCTTCTTCGGAACTGAAAAATCAGTACCGCAAAACTTCGCGCAAAGCTGCCGCGATCCGCACCGCCGTCGGTCGATGAGCCGCCCAAAGATTCGGGTGATAAGGGATCGGCGTATCTTTCGCGTTGAGCCGTTTAGGCGGAGCGTCCAACAACTCAAAGCCTTCGGAGGCCACCCGAGCCACCACCTCCGCCGAAGCCCCGCCCCACGGCCAAGAC
>RGGS01000482.1 GCA_010024525.1 Verrucomicrobiota bacterium
CATTCGCATCCACCTCGTCAAAAATTAAAATCGGCACCTCGTCTCTTTCGGCCAGCACGGTTTTGATCCCCAACATCACCCGGGCCAACTCCCCGCTGGATGCAATGGCCCTTAATGGGCGCGGGGGTTCCCCGGGGTTGGGGGCAAACATTAACTCCACCGTCTCCCCGCCTTCCACCCCGGGGGTTTCCAGCTTCTGCAACACCACCTCCAATCGGCTCTGCTTGAAACCAAGCCCATGCAGTTGCTCCGTCACCTCCTGGGCAAACTTGGGTGCCGCTTTCCCCCTCTCCTTTCCCAAACGAAGACTGGCCTGCCGATGGCGGCTTTCCGCCTTCTCCAAATCTCCCCTGAGCTCTTTTTCCCTTCCCTCGGCGTTCTCCAGTTCGGCCAGGCGCCGCTTGAATTCCTGCAACCGATGGAGCGCGGTTTCCACGCTCCCCCCGTATTTTTTCCGCAAACCTAGAACCAAATTGAGCCGGGACTCCATCTCCGCCATCCGCTCGGCATCCATCCCCACCTGCTCGGCCCTACGTTCCGCTTCTCGTGCCAACTCCCGGAGTAGATCCACGGCCTGCTCATTTTTTTCCCGCAACTCACCGGCCGCCGCATCTAGTCTCTCCCATTCCACCAAAGCCTTCTGCACCTTGCCCAGAATTCCCAAAGCGTTTTCCTCCCCGCTTTCCACCTGGGCGTTCACCTCCGCCGCCAACTCAATGATTCTCCGGCCGTGCCCGGCGGCGGCATGATCCCTCTCCAATTCCTCGTCTTCACCCGGTCGAAGCTGGGCTGACTCCAGCTCTTTCACCTGGTGGGCGATCAAGTCCAAGGTCGACCCATCCGACCCGGCCATCCTCTGCCGGAATTCCTCCAGCGAAGACTCGGCCTCCGCTTTCCTTTTCCAGGCCGTTCTCACCTCTTCGACCTCTTTCTCCAGCCCCGCATGCCGATCGAGGGCTGCCCTTTGTGTGACCGGGGATAGGAGGGTCTGATGATCATGCGGACCATGCAAATCCACCAACCGGTCCCCCAACTCCTTGAGCACGGAAAGAGTGACTGCCGACCCGTTCAGAAATTGCCGCCCTGCACCTGTGACCCCGATCTGCCGCTTGACCACCAGGGTCCCTTCGGGATCGGCCTCTACCCCCTTCTCCTCCAACCACGAATGAAA
>RGGS01000483.1 GCA_010024525.1 Verrucomicrobiota bacterium
CCGGGCTCCCTGGTAGAGCAGGGTGGTGGCGGCGAGGGAGGCGCCGGCGAGGAGAAAGACGCCGATGCGGCGGTCGGGCCCGACGATGGCCTGGCCGATGGCCCAGGCGATCAGGCCGAGGAAAAAGATGCCGAGCCCGCCCCGGGAGGAGTTGGCGGCGAGGCAGGTGAGGATGCCGGCGATGGCGAGGAGGGAGAAGCCGGCGGCCAGGAAGTTCTTTTTGCGGATGTCGGCGTAGACCGTGCCGGCGAGGAGGATGCCGGCGATGGCCAGCCAGTTGGACATGTGGTTGGGGTTGGGAAAAATGCCGTAGGCACCGGGCACGGTGAAGGGAAACGGCCAGCGTTGGGTCTGAAACATCAGGGCGAGGATGCCGGTGGCGGCGACCAGCCAGCCGTACGTGCGGAAAATCGAAAGGCGACTTCTTTCTCCTTGGGGATTTCCCAGGACCCAGCCGAAAACGAGCAAGCCGGAACCGAGGAGAAAAACCGATTCCAGGGAGATGCCAATTGAGCTGACTCCCTCCGAAAGGGGAATTGGCCGGGGTTGGAGAAAAGAAGAAAGAAAACTTATAAAAATAAGAATTGCCGCCCATGGGTAAAAATACCTCGGAAGGCTGGAAGAAATCGACCACCATAAAATGCATAAACCGTTCACAAATAGGTATATGCCTAAATAAAATGGCTGAATCATTCCTCCGAAAAGGGCGGAGGCAAAGAAAAGAAGAGGTGCTAAGTTGCTCACAATCAGATAAATAAAAAAATTATTTTCAACATGTTGCCCCCAATGGACTTGGACGGGCAACTTTTGCCCATCCTTGGAATTGAAACATTTTTGTCACCTTATGACCCTTGAATTTTTTTCTGTCCTGCATAAGTTGCTTTTATGAATAAATATCCGGTCTTCGTGCTTACAGCGATCTTTCTCCTGGTTGGAGTCTTAAGTGCCGATGCCCAAACCCGCCGTCCGCGCACCAATGCCCCGACGACCACGACCACCAGCACCAACACCACGGTGACGGTGATCAGCAACAACTAAAACTTTTGAACGAAATTTCTTCCTTGCCGCTCTAAGCAAGACGCATGCGAAGGAGGATATCGTGAACTTCCCTCTCCCCCAATCTTGTTCGAAATTTTTTGGGGGAGCCCTTTTGTCCGGGTTGATGATGGCG
>RGGS01000484.1 GCA_010024525.1 Verrucomicrobiota bacterium
GTTGAGCCTATATGCACAGCGCCTCACAGAAATGGCCAATACCATCATGGCACAATACCCAGGACTTACAGCCGATGTGCAGATAAAGGAACAATATAGAAATATGAAGGAAGTGTTAGACCTACATCCTCACGTCATGGCTTTTGCTGAAGAAGCCTATTTGCGTGCAGGTCTACAGCCTCATCGCATGAGCATAAGAGGCGGTACCGATGGCTCTCGCCTCTCGTTTATGGGTCTGCCTTGCCCTAATATTTTTACAGGTGAAATGGGCATACACAGCAAACAAGAATATGTAAGCGTACAAGACATGGAGAAAGCCACAGAAATATGTGTGCACCTCGCCCAGATTTATGCCGAAAAAGCCTAAGTCTTAGCTATTTAGTATACACACAAGTTAGTTCATCAATAGCCCCTCAACAGGGGCTATTGCCATTTTAAGGCAGAGCGTTCAACTGCGGCATCAACTGCAATGCTGGGGCATGGTTGGGGGCTATTTGTAGCGCCTTGGCACAAGTCCTTTGTGCATTTGCCTTCTGCTGCATCTTGGCATAAGCCATGGCCAAATTATACCAATAGTCAGGATTGGTGGGTGCAGCCCTTGTAAGCTTCTCGAAGGATACCAAAGCCATAGGATTGTTTCCTGCCTGCGCATAGGCCAAACCCTCATTGATATAATGCCCAGCCAAAGTTGCTGATAACCTAGGCAAAAACGGATGCAAAGGATAATATTTGTTAATAGTATCTACATCGGCAAGGGCGCTATCCATTTCATGAAGTTTCAGGTAGCAGATGGCCCTGTTCACCGAGGCATTGGTATACCTATAATTGATTTGCAAAGCCTTGGTAAAGTGCTGTATGGAGTGCTGCAAACACGCCTTAGCTGCCATAGTGTCTTTAGCCTGCTCAGAGGCATCTATCCAGGCACCTCCTGCATTGGTGTTCACCATCACACTATTGGGCACTAAAGCCACATCATGCAAGAAAAGGGTGTTAGAGTTTTTCCAGTCTTTATTGCGGTCTATGGTTTTTATGAATGATAGGGCAACAATAACAGCGAGCAGACTCACCAACACAGGCTTGGCTATAGCGGCACTTGGTAGTTTATGATACAGCATATGCAATCCATAGCCTACTACCATAGCAAAGCCTAAAGAAGCATGAAACACCAAG
>RGGS01000485.1 GCA_010024525.1 Verrucomicrobiota bacterium
TTTAGAACTGGATCCTGCCCTGGCTAACAGCATTTTGCTGATCGCCTTGGACCCCCACTCGATTATCTCAATGTCGACCATCCGCACCCCCCACTGGCGCATCGAAGCCTGGTCTGGCATATACAGGTCAATGGTTTTTTTGCCAATGAGACCGCTTCCATAATCCTCAATCACATACTCGCGTCCGGCGGGAAGAATCCGGAATCGCGTCCCAACCGGCATCCAGCTCCAGTCCGCCGCAGCGGAAGTCGTGGTGCTGTCAAAACGGAGCCTGCTGCCCATGGCGCTTTTCGAACCGCCCGGTTCGGTATGCGTGTAAGCCGTGGTCCGCACCCGCATTTGTCTCAGCGCTGGGGTATGTTCGGCTGCAGGAATCTCTGCACAACCGTTCAGCAGCATCGCCACAAGACAAAGCAGAAAGAGCCCTCTGTCTTTTGACGGCGAGCGGATTTCTCGGGATTTCTGCCGCGCGTGGACCTCCGCCCAGGAACCAGCAAGAGGACCATTCTGGGGGGACCGGAGTCTAGGAGACTGACGCTGAGATGCACCGCACATTGCTCTGAGGTAGCTGGATTTTCGCGATGAGCAATCCGTATTTCGGGGCTTTGGCGCGCTGGGTCATCAAATTGATGCGCGGCCTTCCGTTATTGTTTGAACTTTTCCTCCAGCCGCTGTGTCTCAATCAACACAGCCCTCGGGAGGCTTGATGCCCGGATTCTGCACCCGGATTCAATCTCCAGTTTCCTCCTCCTGCTCAACTTTTTCCCACTTTCCAAAACCCTCTCAGCCCCCTCTCAACTCCTGTAAGCTCTCCGTGCAACCCCGAGCTCACGTCCACCACGTCCACCACGTCCACCACCTCCACCACGTCCAATGGCCGCCAACGCTCTCCAGCCGAAGTCCGACCTGAATTCTCCACCCGGAGGACCATGCGCTCCGTACGTCCCCGGGCCTGAAGGTCCCTTTCCGAAGGGCCAGTCCTTCCGAAAGCCGTGGAGCGCCCTGGGGGCGTATTTACGCGAGATCCTGGACGATTCGGTGTATTCAAAAATCACGCATGAGGAGGCTGTTTCTTTGGGCAGCGCGGCCGTTGCCGGAGACCGCGCGGCGGTGGATGCGCTGGTAAAAAGTCACCTGCGTCTGGTGGTTAAAATTGCCCGCGAGTACGAG
>RGGS01000486.1 GCA_010024525.1 Verrucomicrobiota bacterium
GCTGGGCGCTTCCGCGGGTGAACAGGCGGCGGGGTCAGTTCTGGCCGCCGTATGCTACTTCGGTCTGGATCGTTTTTTTCACCTGCTGGAAACGCGGAGTTGGGATTGGCCTTTCGTCTTGAGTGTGAATCTGGTGATGGCCGGCGTGGTGAATGGATTGGTTTCGGTGGTCGCGGGATGGTGGTTGGAGTGGAAAGCGAGCCCCGTCCCCCGGCGCGGACCCAGGAGGAACTGGTGATGTTGCTGGCCCGCCCTTTAGCCAACATTCCACGTCGCATGCATGTGGCGATGGCGGTGGTGGCCCTGGCTGCCTGTATTTTGCTGCAGCGGCTTTTTGTCGTTCAGGTCGTGGAGGGTGAAAAGCATGCGCAAACCCTGCTGAACCAGACGACCATTCCCATTCTTCTTCCTCCCCCGCGGGGTCTGATTCTCGACCGCAATGGCATGCCGTTGGCGGAAAATCGGGCCCGTTATGATGTGGATTTGTATGTCCGGGAACTGACAGGAAACTACGCCCGGGCCCACCGGGGGCGTTTGCCCATGACATCGGTGGAAGTTGGCGTCGGGGAAAAGCGACGCCGGATCAAACAGGTGGATATCGACAAGATCGTGCAGGAGACAGCCCTTGAGCCTCTGCGGAATCTAGGGATCCAGATGAATTACGACGTGGACGAATTGCGTCGTCACGCCCAGCAAAGACCCAACACTCCCTTCCAGTTAGCCACGCAAATTGACTTTGCGACCCTCTCCAGAATCGCCGAGAGGGACCCGCGCCTTCCGGGCGTGCAGGAGACCGCCCGACCGGTGCGCTGGTATCCTTATGGGGCGTTGGCTTCCCACATTATGGGGTTCGTCGGGGCGCCGGAGGAGCAAACCCTGGAGACGTTTCAACCAGAGGTCATCGGAAAGGACGGGGTGGAAAAAAGCTTTGAAAAAGATCTCGAGGGAAAGCCCGGAGGCAAAATCCTCAAGAAAAACAATCTGGGATTTATTCTCGAGGAGCAAGGGTACCAGGCGCCTTTACCTGGTCAGAACATTTATCTCACCCTGGACGCACGGGTGCAGAGTATTGTGGAAGGAGTGATGCGAAGGGTGGGACGCGGGGCCTGCGTGGTGATGGATCCGAATACCGGGGACATCCTGGCGATGGCTTCCGTTCCCAATTTCGAT
>RGGS01000487.1 GCA_010024525.1 Verrucomicrobiota bacterium
CCTGGCCTTGGCCAAGGAGGTCACCGCCGCCGGACTGAAAAACGGCGTGGTCCAGGACAAGCTCTGGCTTCCGGGCTTGCTTAAACTCCGTTACCTCATCGACACCGGTTTCTTCGGGAAAATCCTCTCCGTTCGTGGCGAATTCGGCTACTGGGTGTTCCCCGGGAAGTTCGAGAAGCTCCAGCGCCCCTCCTGGAACTACCGCAAGGAGGAGGATGGAGGAATCATCGTCGACATGCTTTGCCACTGGCAGTACGTCATCCAAAACCTCTTTGGCGAAATCAAATCCCTCTCGTGCCTCGGAGCCACCCACCTTCCCGAGCGCTGGGACGAAAACGGCAAACCCTACAAGTGCACGGCCGACGACTCCGCCTACGCCACCTTTGAACTGAAGAACGGTGTCATCTGCCACTTCAACTCCTCGTGGTGTGTCCGGGTCAAACGCGACGACCTTCTTACACTGCAAGTGGACGGCACCGATGGCTCCGCCGTGGCCGGACTACGGAATTGCTCGGTTCAGGATAACTCCGCCACTCCCCGCTGCCTCTGGAATCCTGATCAGGACAGCCCGATCAACTATGCGGATGGCTGGATCACCCAACCCACCAACGCGGTGTACGACAACGCTTTTAAGGTGCAATGGGAACTGTTCCTGCGGCACGTGGTGCTCAACGAGCCCTTCCCTTGGTCGCTTCTCGAAGGCGCCAAGGGTGTCCAACTCGCCGAGTTGGGCCTGCAATCCTGGGCGGAACGTCGCTGGCTGGATGTGCCGAAATTAGGGTAATCTGTCCACATGAGCGCCGACCTGACCTCCCGCCTGCTGGAGCGACGGCTCGTCCCCGTGGTGGTGATCGAGGACGCCGCCAAAGCGGTGGATCTTGCCAAAGCACTCCTCTCCGTTGGTCTGGGAGTGATTGAAATCACTTTCCGCACCCCCGCCGCCGAGGAGTCGATCCGAAGGATTGCCAAAAATTGCCCTGATATGCTGGTCGGGGCAGGCACCCTACTGGAGGCCGAGCAGGTTAAAAAAGCCAGTGGGGCGGGAGCCAGGTTTGGCCTAGCGCCTGGTCTGGATGAGAAAGTTGTCCTAGCTGCACAAAAGGAAAAGCTGACCTACGTTCCTGGGGTGGCCACTCCCAGTGACGTGCAAAAAGGGCTGTCAATGGGATG
>RGGS01000488.1 GCA_010024525.1 Verrucomicrobiota bacterium
TCATCGGGCCGCCGGGATTTGAATCCAAAAAAATCAGTTTGCCATCAGCTGTGCGGACTCAGATCGGTTCAGATCGAATGAGTTATCGCCCCACTGCCCCGAATTCAGTTCGCTACAAAAACCGGGTACTCCGAATTTTATTGAGGATTGGTTGAGGACTGCTAATTGTCGTTGGTGTCTTTTAGGCGCTCCCTTAGTATTTTCTCTAAGCTTTCTATAATCTGGAGCCTATACGCCGGTCTAGTTTGTGCCGCGCCGACCGAAGTCCTTAAAGAAGACAAAGCCATTTGGGAGGAGAATTTTGACCAGAATGATAAATCCACTTTTTGCCAAAAACTTCTAAAAGACTCACATGTCTCTCTTGTTAAAAATGCCGGCCCCGACGGCTCAGATGCAATCCGTGTTGCCTATGTCCCTTGCAACCGAGGAAGTGAAAGAGTCGTGGCCCGTTGTCCTTTACCCTCAGCAATGGACGAAGCTACATTGTCTTTCGACGTTTGTTTTGACCGGGAATTCGTTTGGGCCAAGGGCGGCAAACTCCACGGTCTTGGCCCTAAATTCCCCATCACTGGCGGAGCTGAACGAGAGCCTGAGGGTTGGAGTGCGCGCGTTATGTTCAAAGAGGCAGGCCACTGTGCCACGTATCTCTACGACCAGAATAAGACTAAGACATATGGAATCGGCAACCTCAGTGACAAATGCGTTTTTCAACCCGGGCAATGGCACCGTGTTGTTTTGCATGTCCGCCTGAATCGACCGGGTAAAGAAGACGGGAGTTCACAGATTTTTGTAGATGGTCATGAAGTGGTGAAAACTGACGGAGTTATGTTTCGGGCAGATGGCGGGAAAGATACCATGATTCATAATTTTCTTTTTAGCACTTTCCACGGGGGCAGTACCGAGGACTGGTCCCCTCGAAATCCTAGGGGTGAACCCATAACCGTTTTTGCCCTATTTGATAACTTTAAAGTATCTGATGGGCAGCCTGTCTTTTAAGGTTTTAGGAAATGATCAATGATGTTTGTCATTAAAATTACAAAGTTCTTTCGCTCTTCCGTAGCGAACTGAAAAATCGGGCCAACCCCCACCTTCCCTAACCCCATCCGCCAGAAGGGGTTTTTACGCCTTTTAGTTCATCGGGCCGCCGGGATTTGAA
>RGGS01000489.1 GCA_010024525.1 Verrucomicrobiota bacterium
CCAGCCATTGGGCCAATCCCCCGATAAGGACACCGACGGCAAAACCGTAAACGGAGCGGTGACCGAAGTGGGGATCCAGCCACCACGCAAGCAGAAGACCCATACCGATGGAAACAAAGTTGAAAACGGCGGAAGCGAAAGCGGGAAGACCGAAATGGTGCAGGCTGTTCAGTAGTCCCATGTAGACGGCGGCCAGGGAGAGAAAGAGGATGAAGGGAAAGAGAATGCGGGTGAGTTCGACCGTGAGTTCCAGTTTTCCGGGAACGGCGGCAAAGCCGGGATTGAAGAGGCGCACGAGCGGATCGGCTTGGAGGATTCCCACCCCGACGATGGCGGCGAGAACGATAAAAAGAAGGGTGTTCACGTTGCTGGCCAAGCGAAAGGCCGAGGCTTTGCCCTCTTTGGCCAGTTTTTGGGAAAAGGTGGTGACAAAAGCGGTGGAGAGGGCGCCTTCGGCAAAGAGATCTCGCAGGAGATTGGGGATGCGGAAGGCGGCGATGAGGGCGTCCAGTTCCCGTCCGGCCCCGAGAAAGGTGTTGAGAAGAATTTCACGGACTAAACCAAGGATGCGGGAGGCCCCAATCGCCAGCATAACCCGGGAGGTGCCTTTGGTGCTCATGGTTGGCTCAACTTATGCCGGCAGGCGGTGAGGACCTCTTCCGGGGTCAATCGGGTCATGCATCGGCGGTCCAAGGGACAGGTTTTGAGAAAGCAGGGGCTACAGGAGACCTTATGTCGCGCCACGGTCACGGTGTGGCCCAAGGGTCCGGTCCAAGCCGGTTCGGTCGAACCGAAGATGGCCACTGCTGGCTTGCGCAGATAGGCGGCAAGGTGCATGGGACCACTGTCGTGACAGAGGATGAGGCGGGCGTGAGCCAACCACTCGGCCAGTTCCAGGGTGGTGGTTTTGCCTGCGAGATTGGTGATGGGGGAGCCCAAGGATTCTGCGACGGCCTGACATTCCTTTTGATCATCCGGTCCTCCCAGGAGTATGGGTTCCAAAGAATGGGATTGTTGGAGATCGCTGATGACGGAGGCGAAGAAGGCTGGATCCCAACGCTTGGCCGGTCCGTAGGCGGCTCCAGGCAGGACTGCGAGATAGGGGTGGGCGGGGGCGGACTTAGGTTGAGGAAGAGAGGTA
>RGGS01000490.1 GCA_010024525.1 Verrucomicrobiota bacterium
GGGTTGTCGGGTGTAACTTTTGGGGGCATCAACTTTGGTGGCCAAATCCAAAGCGTCTCCGGAGTCAACATGACGTCGGGTACTCTCCTCGTGAGCAACGACGTAGCCCTTGGGGCGGACGCAGGATCGACACTCAACGTGAATGGCGGGATTTACAATCCGACAAACACCCCCCGTTCATTGACGCTTACCGGAGGGGGAGTTGTTAACATAAACAGCGCGATAACGGCTGCGACGGGAACCTTAAACCAAGTTTATTCGCTCAATAAATACGGCACCGGCACGACAAACATCACCACCGCGCAGCCGGCGATCTTCACGAGCGGAATTAACGTCAACGGCGGCACTCTGGCCTTGTTAGGCGCGGGGACGCTGTCAGGCGGTACGATCACAGCGTATGTGAAAGCAGGAGGCAAACTGCTAGTGAACGACTCCGGCACAGCGATCGCCAATCGTCTCGGCGGACGCCGGATTAATTTAGATCACGGCATCTTTCAGTACGTCGTTAACGGTGGTACCGCCTCCTCCGAGTCGCTCGGTACCTTGAGCAGCAATTCGGGAGCGAATGTGGTCCAAGTAACCACATCCGGCCAAAACTCGACGCTGACGTTTGATTCGTTTAGTTATCCGACGGGTTCTACTTTTCTGTTCCGCGCGGATGGGACTGGGGCCGCCTTCGGGACAAATGCCAATAAAGTGGTGTTCACTACCGCCCCAACACTCAGCAACGGGTTGATTTATCGCAGCGTGGTGATTGATGCGAATGGCACGAACTTTTCGACCTACAGTGCCAACGGTGTTGGCGCCTTTACGGCCTACAATACTTCGAACTCCCTGCTGACATCGGCAGCAACGGACACTTCGCTGCTCACCACCAGCGCAGTGACGAACACGCGCACACTAAACGCATTGGCCACCAACGGAGCGAACGTGACAGTCGGCGCTGCAAGCGGTTCTCAGACTTTGACGCTTACTACGGGAGGCCTGCTTGTGGCGGGGGGGACGACCAGCATCGCCCGAGGGCTCACGCTCAACGCGGGTACAAACCCGTTGGCTCTTTGGGTGGCGGACGGTGCCTCGCTGGCGGTGGCCGGACAGCTTGCAACCACTGGGTTCACCGTCTCTAAAAACTTGGGCGGGA
>RGGS01000050.1 GCA_010024525.1 Verrucomicrobiota bacterium
AATCTGATAAGGGTTCGGCAAAGGCGAAACGGCCGTCAGCAATTGACCACCCGAGCCCAAAGCCACGGCGCTCGTCCCGGTGGGATTCGGGTTGTATCCCTGTAAGCCGTAGGCGGCGGCTATGATTTTGGGAAAGGAGGGCAATGGGTTGGGAAACGCATTGATCAGCGGGCTCGTGCGGGCGATCTGGGCCACATTGACGGCGTAGACTTTCGGGGCGCCGGACCCTTTCGGTCCCACGACCGCCATCTGACCCGGCTGAATTTGAACCGTCTGGCCATCGGCACCTGTCACCTTGGTCACGGATCCACCCTCCAGCACAATCAGGGCAAAACCCGAAGTGGTCGGCTTCAAGTCAGGATGATCACGGCAAACGATTTTCCCGTCGGGTTTGATTTCAAGCTCTTGGCCGCACTTGGAGCATTTGGCAGGTGTGGCCGTGAGCATGAAAGTTGTGCCGGAGATGGCTCCCACGACACCCCCTGAATCAATGGTGGCTCCACCGTTCCCGGGAGGCGTGTGCATCAGCATGGTGCCCTTGTCCAGTTTCACCAGGCGCTCCTTGGAACTGTAGGAAAACACGCTGTTGGCCCCGAGCCGGATCACGCTGCTGTCATCCGCCACCAACTCGGCCAAGGCCTGCTCTTTGGTCAGAACACTCTGACCCTGCGTCACCGTCTGGCCGACGTCGGCGGTTTTCTTGGCCTGACCGTCGTTGTGCTCCACCGTGTTGCGCACCGCGGTGATCTTGGCGGAACCCAGATCCCCAGCGAACCCAACCCTGGGTGCAACCAGGAAAAATAAAATTATCAGGGCCCCGAAAAAGGGGCGCACCACCTGACTTAAACCCATGTCATACAAACGACTCATAGGAATTCTATTTGGACAACGCAAAGAAGGAACCGTTGAAAATTCGGCAGATAAAAAACAAACTTTTCTCAGGGAATTTTTTACGCGTAAGTGCTTGAAAACCCTGTAGGTTGTCTCGACCTAAATTCACAATAATAACCTAGTAATAGGCCTTTTTTTTTCAATACCCTAAGAGACTTTTTTTTATTTACATAAATTTACATACTTTTGATATTAGTCTTTAGTAGTCATGGATTTGTAGCTTTTGTTGAAAATGTTAATTTTTGGTCTGTGCCAAAATAATGAAGAATTTTGCACAGAGTTGTCCAAGAGAAGATTTCGTCTCGTCGATCAAAGCCAAAATCAGCAACACAACCCATAGTATCTTTTGGTAAAAGGTACGGCCGGCCTGTGATGACAAGGGAGTGTCTATTTTGAATTAGTCGCTCCCTGTCCCATGGAAACAGGAGCGTTACTTTTGCTAAGCCGGTCTTTTTTTTCCGAATCAACGGTTTGGGCGGGGTTCGGTTTGGCCTGATCCGACTTCTCGGTGGTGATGGTGTAGGTTGCGCCACCCAAATTGATTTTCACGGGTCCGCCCTCGTCGGGTGTGTCCACCACGACGGTTCCCCGGTCCAACTTCACGGTTCGGTCTTTCGGGTCATAGGCCACGCGGCTTTTCTCCCCGGCCCGCACGGTGGTGGCATCGGTGGACTTCAGTTCGACCAATCCCTGCTCCCCTGTCACCACCGCTTCCCCAGACTTGACCGCATGCCCCACATCCGTCGGAGAATTCGTGCCCTCCGCGCTCTTGGTCACTTGGTTCCGTACAGCGGTAATTTTTGTCTCTCCTTGTTCCTGGGCCCCCAATTCCGTGGCACAAAAAAGAGACGCCACAAAAACAGTGATGCCAAGGTTCACAACTCTTCCCGTGCCAGCCACAGGATTCACACGCACCGAATCCTGCGGGTTGGGTTCAGGCAACCAGCCCCTTAGGCCAGTCCGACCTTGGCACGGCCACCGCGGTTATCGAGGAAGTCGACCAAAGCCGCCACCGCCCCGCGGTCAAGGGAACTGCCAGCTTCGGCCATGACGGTTTTCAGGGCCTGGTCCAGCGACTGGGCCGAACCTTCCTGCCCCTGCAACAGATCAATCACCCGTTTGGCCACCGCCACGACCTTGGCCGTGGGCAAAATGGCGTCCCCGGCCAACCGGTTGGGAAACCCGCTGCCATCCACCCGCTCCTGAGCCTGACGAATCACCTCCGCCACCGGTCCCTCGAATTCCAGACCGGAAAGGAGGTCGGCACTGCGGACGATCGCCTCCCGCAGGCGGCGCTTCTCATCCTCGTTCCGGTTGCCTCCCTTGCTCAACAGATCATGTGGCAGGGAAACCGTCCCCAGATTCAGCAACTCCCCGGCGAGCTCGGCCGTCTCCACCTCGGTGGGATTCAGCCCCATCTCCTCCGCCGCTCCGCGGGCCAATTTCGCGATCAGCTTTCCATTCGTCCGGGCGGCTTCGGCCTGCCGACTATCCACCTCCTTGACGAAGGCCTCGATCAATCCGCGGAACATCCGCTCCCGCCGCTCGCGCTCGGTGATAAATTCGGTGATGTCCTGCTCGATGAGCAACACGCCGGGAGGATGATCGCGGTCCGCCCGCAGAGGAATGTGGTCGGTCTTGGTGTATTTCTTTTTGCCGCCCTCCTCAAACTCGTGCCTCCCCTTTTGCGGCTGCCATTTGCCTTCCGTCCGATCGGCCGGCCAGCCGGGATAGAGGTCGTCGATGACCTGTTTGTTGATCTTTTGGTAGGCGGCGGCCCGTACCGGTCCGATGACCGCGGGCATGGTCTTGCCGGCCACCTCCTCGGTGGCGATTCCGGCCGCCTCGGCGAGGGTACGGTTGGCGAAGCTGTACTTCCCTCCCCCGTCGACCGCCGCGATGGCCGTGGGCTGGTTGTCGGTGATAACCCGGAGAAACTTGGAAAATCCAGTAAAGCGCTCGGCTGCGATCTTCAACCGCTGGGCCTCAGCCGAAGCCCGCAGTTCCGCCCCGTGCTTCCAGGCGATCACCAACGAGACCACGGCAATCACCATCAGCAGACCGAACGAGATGAGATCCTTGCGCTGTTCCTTGATGGCCGGTCCGACGGTTTCCGAAAAATCAGCGGTGCGGACCAGAGTCCAAGGCGTGCCGTCGATTTTTACCCCACCGACCACGGATTTAACGTTCTGGTAGCTTTGCAGAATTCCAAAACCACCGGGTTTACTGATGGCATAAGCGGTGGCCCGGGTTCTCGCATCGTTGGGTTCATCCGAGGAAAACGGTTTGATGCCGTTAGGCCTCGGCAGAAGGCGCGGGGAAATATACTGGACCGTTCCGTCCCCGGTGCCGGCCTTGATCTGGGCCAGATAGATTTCGGAGCTCTTAAACGGATCCCCTTCCTGCTGCAGGAGGGGGTACAGCTCCTTGGCCACCTGCTTGATGCCGACGACATAGGCGATCGGTTTTGCGTTGTCTTTGGCATCCATGGGATAGATCGGGAGAAGGAAACCCATGCTCGGCTCGTTTTCCCGGTCGAGGTGGATGTTCCACAGACCGTTCTGGCGGGCGGCGTTTTGTTTCAACACGTCGAGGAACTTGTCCTCCTTCAGGGCCGGCACGAACTCGCTGGCCACCAGGATCTGTCCCTCAGGATTCACCACCGCCAGCCCGGCGATGCCGTCCCGCACCACGTTGGCCTCAATCTCCAGCTTCCTCGGAGGGGTGACGAAACCGAAATCCTCGGCCATCTTTTCGTCGGAAATGTTTTGATTCGCCTGCTGCCAGACCAATCCAAAACCCACGAGGGCAAACGCCACCAGAAAAACGCCGGCCGCCACCGTGGTCCACTTCACCGGACGTTTGACCGGCGCCTCGGGAACCTTCGGGCCGGAAATCTTGAGTTTCGACGGATCTTGGGCAGCGGGAGTGGGGGTATCGGCCATGGGGGAGGTCCTTTCGGTTGAAGGAAAACTATCCCTCGAAGGGGAGGTTTAGCTCAAGTATTTCCTTCAAGCCCCGTTGGAGTATATTCCATTTTGTGCGAATGATTTGGATCTTCTTTTTGATCGCAGGCCTCGCCACTCCAAGCCTCTGGTCGTGGGACGGAGAGTATCAGGTGATCCAGCAGGATCCGATCGACAAGTTTCCCAAGTGGACGGGGATTTTGGCTTCGGTGGCGGAGGAACTTCAAAAAAAAGCCGACATTAATGCCCCGTATGCCGGGGGTTGGGAGGAGTTTATCCAAAAAACCCAAGCGGCCGATAAAATGGAAATGATCAAAAAAGTGAATGAAACCTTCAATTCGATGCGCTACGTGCCGGACCAAAAAAACTGGGGCGTGCCCGACCTTTGGAACACCCCGGTCCAATTCACCCAATCGCCCGAATATGTCGTCCCGGGCCGGGTGAGCGGCGACTGCGAGGATCATGCCATCGCCAAATACTATGCCCTGCAGAAACTCGGCTTCACGCAGGACGAGCTTCGGATTTTGGTGGTGAAAGACCTCAACCTGGGAGTCGGCCACTGCATCCTGGGTGTCATTTACGGGGGCCAATGCCTCATCCTCGACAACCAGATCAAGAGCGTCTGGTCGGCAGGTCAGATCCAGCACTACAAACCGATCTACGCCATCAACGAACAGCATTGGTGGCAGTTTGTTCCGGCTGGTACCGCCGCCCCCGCCGCCGCTGGGGATGGCGGTGGAGCCGGCCAAGGCGACTAACCCACAGGCTTTTCTTGGGCGGCGAGGAAGGGCATTCTCGATGCCCTCATGCCGGAACTCGCCCCCGCTTACGAACCCTCGACAGTCGAGGACCGCCTCTACCGTCAGTGGACCGATCGCCAGGATTACCGGGCCAACCCGCAATCCGCCAAACCCGGCTACTCCATCGTTATCCCCCCGCCCAATGTCACCGGAATCCTGACCCTCGGCCACGTCCTCAACAACACACTTCAGGACATTCTCGCCCGCCGGGCCCGCCTGCTCGGGCAGGAAGTGCTCTGGCTTCCGGGAACCGACCATGCCGGCATCGCCACCCAAACCGTCGTCGAAAGAACCCTCAAAAAAGAGGGAAAAATCAAACACCGGGACGACCTGGGTCGGGAGGAATTTCTCAAGCAGGTCTGGCAGTGGAAGGAGAAACACGGGGGCATCATCATTCAACAGCTGAAAAAACTCGGGGCCTCCTGTGACTGGTCGCGGGAGCGTTTCACCATGGATCCCGCTTACTCCGCCTGCGTGCAACAGGTCTTTGTCGACCTATTCCACAAGAAACTGATCTATCGCGGACGAAGGATGGTCAACTGGTGTCCTGTCTCCCGCACCGCCCTCTCGGATGAGGAAGTCATCATGAAGGAACAAAAGGGCCTGCTGTATCATTTCCGCGTGCAGGTGTCCGGACAGAAGGACCGCTTTCTTGTCATCGCCACGACCCGTCCGGAAACCATTCCGGGCGACACGGCCATCGCCGTCAACCCGAAGGATCCCCGCTATGCCTCGCTCATCGGTCAATGCGCCATCCGTCCCCTTCCCCCCGAGCTGCCCGAGGCCCAACGTCGCATCCCGATTATTGGGGATGAGCATGTGGATCTCGAGTTTGGCACCGGGGTGCTCAAGGTGACGCCCGCCCACGACCCCGCCGACTTTCTCATTGGGCAACGCCATCAGTTGCCCTCCTTGGAAGTCATCGATGAAACAGGGTTGATGAAACCCGAAGCAGGAAAATCCTTGGCGGGGCTGGATCGGGCCAAAGCCCGCACGGCGGCGGTGGAGCAACTCAAGGAACTCGGCCTTCTCGAAAAAGAGGAGCCGTACGTCAACCAGGTCGGCTACAGCGAGCGCGCGGATGTGCCGGTGGAGCCGCGACTTTCGGAGCAGTGGTTCCTTCGCTACCCGAGCACGGAAACATCCCGCACCATCGTCTCCGGCGGGAAACTCCGCTTTTTCCCCGAGCGCTGGACCAAGGTCTACGACCACTGGATGGAAAATCTCCAGGACTGGTGCATCAGCCGCCAGCTCTGGTGGGGCCACCGCATTCCCGTCTGGTATCGCGGGGACGAGATATGCTGCCAGATTGAATCACCCGGGGCTGACTGGCGCCAGGACTCCGACGTGCTCGACACCTGGTTCAGCTCTTGGCTCTGGCCGTTTGCGACCATGGGTTGGCCGGAAAAAACGCCCGAACTGAAAAAGTTTTATCCGACCACCGATCTTGTCACCGGACCCGACATCATCTTTTTCTGGGTCGCCCGGATGATCATGGCCGGGTTTGAATACATGGGCGAACTGCCCTTCCGCAACGTCTACTTCACCGGACTGATCCGGGACGCCAAGGGTCGCAAACTTTCCAAATCGCTCGGCAACTCGCCCGATCCCCTCGATCTCATCGCCAAATATGGTGCCGATGGGTTGCGTTTTGGGCTGCTGCGTATCGCTCCGCAGGGAGCCGACATCCGCTACGACGAAAAACAGATCGAGGAAGGGCGTAACTTTGCCAACAAGCTCTGGAATGCGTGTCGCTTCCGTCAACAACAGGGCCCATCCGACCCGAAGGCCAATCCGGCCCAACACCCCCGCACCCCGTTCTGCGACTTTCTGCTGGAGAAATTGGACACGCTGGAGAGGGAACTGGACCGGCTTTACACGCAGTACGAGTTCAGCCAGATCGCGCAGGCGCTTTACGGATTTGTCTGGGACGAGTTCTGCGCGCGCTTTATCGAGACGGCCAAGGCCGACTTCCTCAACCCCGCCTCCCCGACCCGGACCGGCACGCTGGCCACCTCCGACTTCGTGCTCTCCCGGGTGCTCCGCCTGCTTCATCCTTACATGCCGTTCATCACCGAGGAGCTTTGGATCACCCTCGGTCTGGGAACGGAAACCATAATCCTTGCAGACGCTGGCCAAACTCCTGCAGTGCGGCTCCGTCGAACTGACCCAAAGTTCGCCGAAGGCTCCCATGACTCCCGCTCCTTGGGGAGAGCTCTATCTGCCGCTGGAGGGTCTGCTAGATCCCGCCAAGGAAAGAACTCGACTGGAAAAAGAGATCACCGCCTGCGAAGCCGCCCGGGCCCGTGAGTCGGCCAAACTCTCCGACCCCAAGATGGCGGCCAAAGCTCCGCCTGAAAAAATCGAGGAATGGCGCCGGATCGAACGGGAAGCCACCGAGCGGATGGTTCGCCTGCAGGAACAGCTCAAACTTTTCACAACTTAATCAAACCGGCGCCCTTTTCCGCTGGGCAGTCCCCCTGGATTGGGTTGTGATGCTGACTCAATGAAGCCCGGCCACACCATTCCGATTCTCGGCAAAGGTTACGTCCGCTACATCGACCACTTGGGCACCGATCTCCGCATCGTGGAATCCGCCCGTATCTCCTACAAAAGCCCGAGCAAGGGCGAAGATCAGGACAAAAAGCTGCTGATTTACCTCTACAAGCACCGCCATACGAGCCCGTTTGAGCAGTGCTCCATCACCTACAACATCAAGATGCCGATTTTTATCATGCGACAGTTTGTGCGGCACCGGACCTTCCGTCTCAACGAATGGAGCGGGCGCTACTCCGAACTGGCCGACGAGTTTTACGTGCCCACCCAATGGCGGGCCGCCGACGCCAAAAACAAACAGGGCAGCCAGGTTTCCGACAGTCTGAACCACCCGGCGCTCACCAAGGAGGTGGAGAATTTCAACCACCAGGCCTACGGCACCTACCAAAACCTGCTGAAGCAGGGCGTGGCCAAGGAGTTGGCCCGCATGGTTCTCCCCGTGAGCATTTTCACCGAGGTCTACGTCAACTGTGACCTGCACAACCTGATTCATTTCCTGCAACTGCGCGAGGATGACCACGCCCAGCAGGAAATTCGCGAACTGAGCGCCGCCATGCGCCAGATTGCCGAGACCCTGTATCCGTGGACCTTTGAGGCTTACCACAAGTACCGCATGGCAGTTTCCGAAAAATCCAAGGGAGATTGATTTTCCGCAGCGGGATTTTCCCTTTTTTTCC
>RGGS01000491.1 GCA_010024525.1 Verrucomicrobiota bacterium
TCTTCAAAGCGGTGCAATTGCTGCCATTCTAGGTATTCGGCATCCATGCTTGCTGGATAATAGGTTTCTCTATATTCAAAGGCTTGCTTATGCTCTAGCTTGATGCTAGGTATGGTCCATTTGGTTAGGGCGGGCAATACTTCTACTGCATTGGATAGCTTCTTGAATCCGCCATATTGCTCTAAGAAGGTGGTTACACCATATACTACGCCTTTACCACTGCCTCCCTTTATAATGATGTCTTTCTTGTCTGTTTGAATTAAGTAACCTTCAGGTGAAAGCTTAGCCGGGAATACCTTATTACCCTTTTGTGTTCTACCTATATATATAGCAGGTAATTTAGGTTGCTCTGTGCCCCTTAAAATAGGTAGCTGCACCCCTGATGCTTTGAACACATAACCTTGCATTATATTGGCAGCCTTATCTTCGGCAGGCAAGGGTTCTGCGGGTATGACTATGACGTAGTCAGACTTTTTGTTATTTATTATAGTAATATCCTGAGCACTTAGGGTGCAAGATGGTGCAAACATTATTACACCTATCTGTAATAATAACAAAAGTACTTGAAGCTTTTTCATAATTAGAAGCGCTGACGGAATACCAAATATACATCATGTTGGTTTCTGTGTATATCGGTAAATGTAGTAGCATCCATACCTACGAATTGGTTGTACCAAGAGAAGTAGATACCTAAAGTGGTGCGGTACTTGATTTGCTTGTTATAGCCAGCACCCACACTTACCGTAGGATATGATATTACCCTTGTCAATTGGAAGTTTCTACTTACGTCATCCGGTGCGTTACCATATCCACCAAAAGCAGATACATAATCAGCATGACTAATAGGATTTACATAGTATCTCATGGTCAATATACCAGCATAGTATACCGATGTTTTAGCCACTTCAGCTAAGCCTAGGTTGGTTGGGTCATTGGTTACATCAAGATTGATATAAGAGCCTCTAAGGTTGATATAGAAATCGTTGAACTCCCTAGAAACACCCCCTACGAAAGACAATACAGTACTACTATCTGCTTTGAGGTATCTAGCACCTAGTTCAAATTCATATTTCTTACCTATGCCTTGGAACAAGGAGTAACCTAGGCGATACATTGGGAAAATCTTCCTGTCACCTGAATA
>RGGS01000492.1 GCA_010024525.1 Verrucomicrobiota bacterium
TTCTCTCGAATTAATGTCCTCTTCCGCGTGTAATCATTGTCCCTATATAAAGACTTCTCCTCCATATCATAAGCAATCTGTCTCATCAGATCTTTAATCATTATTACTTTTGATTTAACATCCAAATAACGAAATTCACCCAATACCTCATTTAATACTGAATAAATAAAACTATTCTTCCTCTCATTGTTCCGGTCTTTAATCATCTTAAATGAAGAATCCAATCCAGTCCATTCAGGAACATCAACTATGTCCTTATCTACGAAACTATACTTCGCATCCAAAATATATTTATCGTATATATGCCCCTCCGCGATGACCTTCTCCGGAATATGAAAAACATAATCCTTCGCTACATCTGCCCCCCCTTTATTCAAATAATTATGTAATTTATCAATTGGTATCATGACTGACTATTACAATATAATAGTCAGTTAGTTTTAAGTTAAAATATTTTAATCATCTCCTACTCATCATCAATCTCCTCTTCCTCTTCTTCCTCCTCCTCTTCTTCCTCCTCCTCTTCTTCATCCCCCTTCTCAACGGACACATTCTTCTTTGTTTTTGTTTTCGGTTTAACAGCATTCAGAGAAGTCTTTACACTACGAGTATTAACGCTCATCCGAGATATATCACGAAAACGCTTCAATATTTTGGCCCGATTTCCAACGTATTTCGTCTTATACTTCTTCAAAACAATCTTATAGCCCGTTATTTCCCGACTTGTATCAACAACAAAATTCTTCTCGAATTCAACCTCATCTTCATTTATATTGCGATACTCCTCAAATATTTCATTTATCCCATCCAGCGAATAAATCTCAAAATTAATATTCTTATCCATATCATTATCCATTATTGGAAATACAACCGAGTTATTCACATTTTTATCAAATGCTTCAATACGTGTTTTCTCCGTATTCAATATGTCCTCAGTTTTACTCAATTCGCGCACGTTGTCCTTTGTAAAATCAACGAACATCTTTATTTTATTCAATAAATGATTCGGTATATTCGTTAAATTAATGAAATATCCATTTTTATTCAATGTATATCGCAAATTATTATTTTTTATAATTTCAATGATTTGAATTTTTTGACTATTATTCATCTTCTTTTCGATGAATTCTTTCATAATGCG
>RGGS01000493.1 GCA_010024525.1 Verrucomicrobiota bacterium
AAGTCTTGTTTGAGTGATAGTTTCAAAAGTTTTGTAATAAAATTTTTTTCCAATTTCTTTATAAATATCTGCTTTATAGAACTTATATCTTTTTATATCTGCATTAAAAAATCTCGATCGCTTATTTTTAATTTTTAGTAAATAGCCAAAATCGATAGAAACTCTTGGTAGTGAATTTTTTTTTCTCATGGTTTTGTGTAAGATAATATTATCAAACAAATGAATAAACCCTTTTTTAAAACTACCGATTTGTTTTAATCCTCTAAATTTATTAATTCCTTCATCATAATTTGACAATTTTCCAAAATAATCAACGCTAATTGAATTGGGCATAAAAAACTCGACTCCATTATTCTTAAAATCACCCATTATACCGAATGAAATTACTCCATCGCCAAACATGCCTACCCAAGCATCCGAGTGTAATTTACTAGTTTCATATGGTCTATTGGGATTTTTTATTTTTCCTGATTTTACTCTAATCACAACGGTGGCCAGAGAGTCTATGTACTTGGAAAAATTACCAAGACTTTTATAACAATAACTAGCTATAGAATTATAAATTAACTGCGTTTCATTTTTTGGAACAACTATACCGCCAGGCGTAATGTTGGGTAATTTAAGAATTTCATTAATTGAACTATTAAGATCTACAAATTTTTTGCCGATCGAGATTAAATTTTGTGAAAGATAAATTTTGACTAACGCTTCAATTTCGTCTGCAAATTTATTTCTAATCGCAAAAAATGGATATTTTTTTATATATGGCAAGTTCTTATATGACAAAAATCTTTGATTGATTAGTTTTTTTGAAAACATTAGTATATCTTAAAATAAATTTAATTATATTTTTTCATAAATTTTACCTCAATCAAATAAATAATAATAGATTTTATTATAACAAAATAAATTATGATTTTTAAAAAATTACTAGCACTATTTATTTCTTTTCTAGTGGCCATATTTTTCTTTGAGTTTATTTATAGTTTTTTTGATAAAAATACAAAAAAATATAACGAAACACTTAGCATATATTCTTTGTGGAATGATAAAAACAAAACTGGTGGGAGAAAAAATATTGAAAATAAAATTTGGACTTATGATGAAAATAACGAATTTTTGTACGTCTCTACGTTTATA
>RGGS01000494.1 GCA_010024525.1 Verrucomicrobiota bacterium
TTTTCATATTTTCTCCAATTATCCCGTTGCATCTTAATATAAGCCATTTTTGAGTTTCTTTAATTATAAGAAGTTCACAAAGATATTTGTAGAACCCATAATTAGATAAATTGTTGAAATTTATATTAGATTTCTCAGAACTATTTTTTTTGTCGCTGTAAACTTCGCAAGTCGAAATTAAAATATATTTTTTAAAATTAAACTTAACTATTGTTTTTTTTATGTTTTTAATTGAATTATTAAATTCATAAAAATTTTTAGTTTTACTTAAATACTTTCTTGAATTAGTACTACAGTTTATAAAAACTTCGCAATTTTTGTAATTGAATTCATTTTTGTAAATTTTTTTTACTTTAAATTTATTTTTTTTTAATAATTTATATATGTAAGATCCTAAAAAGCCATCTCCACCTTGTAAAAATATCATTATAATCTTATTTGATTTGTTTCATCGTGATAATTTTTTTTAAACCAATTAACAGTCTTTCTAAGACCATTTTTTAAAGAAGTATTTGCTTGAAATCCTAATTTCATTAGTTTTTTAACGTTCATAATTCTTTTTTTTTGTCCATCGGGTCTTGATTTATCCCAAATTATTTTTCCTTTATAACCAACAAGTTTTTTAATTATTTTTGAAATGTAGTCGATATTAAAACCTTTACCGTAAGAAATATTTACTGGTCCATCAAATTTTTTACTTAAAAGGTAAACCATACATTTTGCTACATCCCCAACATAGACAAAATCTCTTATTGGTTTTCCAGTTCCCCAGAGCTTAACTTCTTTAATATTATTAATTTTTGCTTCATAAAATTTTCTAATTAAAGCTGGAATAACATGAGAACTATTTAGAGAAAAATTATCATGCTCTCCATACATATTTCCAGGAATTACTATTGAGCTATTAAAGTTGTATTGATCTTTATAACACCAGGAAGCAATTATTCCCAATTTCTTTGCCATTGAATAACCTAGGCTTGTTTCAACTGGTAAACCATTCCATATACTAGATTCTATGATCGGAGATTTTGCAGTATTGGGGTAAGAGCATCCACCCATTGGGTATAATAGTTTTTTTACATTAAATTTATTAGCATAATTAAAAATGTTAATCATCTGCATTAAATTTATGTAAAAAAA
>RGGS01000495.1 GCA_010024525.1 Verrucomicrobiota bacterium
GGGATACTAATTTCGGCGCAACTCCTTGAACGCGGCACGGAAGTTGTTTCAGTTTCCCGTCGTCCCTCGCCACTTTCATCGGTAAAAAGTGAACTCGCCGACATTTCGGGAAAAAGTGATGCGGCCGATTTGTGCGAGCGTTACAGGCCGGACTTTGTCTACTTCCTCGCTGCTTACCATCGTTCTTCAGAGGCTTTGCATCCCGATCCGGCGGATGATCTCTGTGGTTGTTTGCAGGTAAATGCCATCGCGTTTACGAGGCTTTTGGGCTCCCTAACAAGACACTGTCCGAAAGCGCGGGTAAGCTCGCCATTGCCGCAATCAACGCGAAGAGGGATCCGGGCTCCTCGGTGGAGGTGGGGTCCCTGGAATCAGTGGCTGATTGGGGTTCAGCGAGGGACTACTGTCGCGCTATGATTGCCATGGCGGAAGCGGATGCTCCGGGTGATTTCATCGTGGCGAGCGGGGAGCTGAGGACGGTCGCAGATTTTGCCGAGGAGTGCTTCCGGTGCGTTGGACTCGACTGGCGCCGGCATGTGAAGGAGAAATCTGGCGTGTTGCACGGTAACGTTTGGCGGCTACGCGGTGATTCCGGAGCACTGACTAAGGCAACAGGATGGAAACCGAAGTTTTCATTTCCCGAAATGGTGCGTGACCTTATTGCTCGCACAGAAGCTCAAGCAAGAGATGGAAAAGGACCTGCTGATTTTCATTCCTACCTATAACGAGAAGGACAACGTCCGTCTTATTATTGAGGGTTTGCGCTTCAATCTTCCCGGGGTACCGATTCTTTTCTGTGACGATAACTCGCCCGATGGGACGAGTTCTCTGCTCCGCGAGTTAGCGAATGAATTTGGCGATATTGAGGTTGTGACGAGGGAGGGGAAACTGGGCATAGGCTCTGCCCATAAGTTTGGTATCCGCCGTGCGGCCGAGCTGGGATACCGGCGCCTACTTACGCTTGATTGCGATTTGACGCACCAGCCAAGCGATTGTGCGCGGTTTGCTCGTCACGAGGGCGGGGATGTGGTTGTCGGTACTAGGTTCAAAGGATCTAACTCGTTGGCAGATTGGAACCTTGTCCGTAAGTATATCACGCGAGCCGGGCATATCGCCACCTGTATCTTGCTCGGCATGCCT
>RGGS01000496.1 GCA_010024525.1 Verrucomicrobiota bacterium
GTCGGGGGTACCCCCGACCCCAGTGACTGAGGGTTTGACAAAAAGCAAAAATGGCTAGAATAGCCATATGACAAGGGCCAGTGTTTCCACCATTAAAAACTCTCTGAGCAGTTATCTGGAAAAGGTGAAAGCCGGGCAGTCGGTGATGATTACAGACCACAATAAGCCGGTGGCGATTCTTGAACCTGTCGATTCTTCCGGGTGGCCTGAAGAAATACGTCTATGCCTTGCCCAAGGAGAGGCCAAGGCACCTCGGGCTAAACTGGATCTTGCCGCGTTCCGTAGGATGCCTGCCGGGCAGGGACCGAGCCTGACGGAAGCCATCCTTGAGGAGCGAAGGCACGCCCGTTGAACTTTTGGGATACCTCCGCCATCGGCCCACTCCTCTGGGAGGAAATCAACTCGGCTGTCCGCCTCCAGCAACTGGAGGAAGATCCCTGGATGGTGGTTTGGTGGACCACCCCCGTGGAAATTGAGTCCGCTTTGACCCGACGGAAACTGGGCAACCAACTTGATGAATCGAATGAGGAAAGAGTCAGAAACCGATTGAAAGCGCTCTCCGATTCCTGGATTGAGATTGAGCCCAGTTATCTTCTCCGCGAATTGGCAAAACGGCTGATTCGGGTCCATGGGCTTCGGTCGGCTGATTCCCTGCAACTCGCAGCGGCCCTGATCGCCTGCGGGAATCGTCCCTCCGGTCATCATTTCCTGACTGGAGATCAGGCATTGAAAACCGCGGCCGGGAAGGAGGGATTTAAAAGTTCGTAGTTCGGTAGGGGCGACCAGCTCGCTGGTCGGCCGATCGTAAAGTCGAAGTTTGGGGCTTGGGAATACCATCGGACGAGCAGCCAGCTGCTCATCCCTACCAAGCTTGAATTATGATGAATTAACGATGTAATTCCCTCATGTCCGCCGACCGGATTCTGTTTCACGCCGGGGCGAAAGTACGGGTGATCAAGGGGAAGGGGCAGCCCATCGGCAAAGGCCACCTGCTGGCCATCTTTATCAAGCAGGTGCGGGTCGATCCCCGGGCGTTCCGATCCAAGGACTTCGGCCCCAACCGGGAAGGCGCCCTTGATCTCACCGTGGCCACAGAAAAGACGGTTATTCCCTTCAGCGGGACCGGCCCCATCCAAGTAA
>RGGS01000497.1 GCA_010024525.1 Verrucomicrobiota bacterium
GCGCTGCAAGCCGTGGGGGTCGGCCCTGGAGACGAAGTGATCTGTCCCACTTACACTTTTTTCGCCACAGCCGGGGCGGTCGCACGCTTGGGAGCTGTGCCGGTCTTCGTGGACAGCGCGGAGTGCTGTTACAACCTGCGGGCAGATCAAGTCGCAGCCAAAATTGGGCCAAAAACCAAAGCCATCATTGCGGTCCATCTTTTCGGCCAGTGTGCCGACATGGATCCGATCCTGGCCGCGGCCCGGAAAAGAAACATTCCCGTGATTGAGGACGCGGCGCAGGCCTTGGGGGCCAAAGACAAGGGGAGAATGGCCGGAACCATGGGAACCCTGGGCTGCTTCTCCTTTTTTCCGACCAAAAACCTTGGAACCCTTGGCGAGGGCGGCCTGGTGACGGCAAAGGATCCGGACTTGGCGGAAAAGCTCCGCAAACTCCGCGTTCACGGTGCCAAGGTGAAATATTTCCATGAAATGGTCGGAGGGAACTTCCGGCTGCATGAACTGCAGGCCGCCTTTCTCCGCGTGAAGCTGGGGCATCTTTCCAGGGCGCTGGAAAACCGCCAGACCCAGGCACGCAAACTTGCCCAACGCCTCAAGGATATCTGGAAAGCCGTCTTCCCGGCGGAGCGCTGTGTTTGCGAAGGGGAGGAGAAAAAGCCTTTGGGGCATCCTGCAGGGACGCTTCTCCTGCCGTTTGCCTGCCAAGGCGGGGCCGGGGAACACACCTGGAACCAGTTTGTGGTAAGAATCACGGGCCGGGGCAAGCGGGATGAATGGAAGAACCGACTCTCCCAGCAGGGGATCCAGACGGAGATCTACTACCCCCGGGCCATGCACCAGCAGGAGTGTTTTCCGGCAACTCGGCGGGAGAAGTTTCCTGCCGCAGAGAATTTCTGCGAAGAAACCCTCGCTCTTCCCTTGGCCTCGGCCGACGCCCTCCATGCATAAGCTTTTGGAGAAACCGCTGGAAGCTTCCGCAGACGAACGTGGGGGCGAGGCCATTTCCCGGTCGGCCCCTCCGGAGCGAATCGAAACATGTCTGGTTATCCTGCCCACTTACAATGAAGGGGAATCCATCCTGCGTATTTTGGGAGAAATACAGGCGAAGGTACCCGGGGCGGAAATTCTCGTGGTGGATGA
>RGGS01000498.1 GCA_010024525.1 Verrucomicrobiota bacterium
GAAAGGGAGGTGCGGTTGGCCTTGTCGTAACTGGCCTTGAAAACGTAGTCCCAGCCCAGGGTCTGGCAGAGATCGCGGAGAGTCTTGCCGACCAAGAGAGAGGTCTTCCGTGACTCCAGCACGCAGGGGCCCCCGATGAGGAGAAAACGCGTTTTAGGATTTTTGCGCATGGAGTCGGGCGGCATGGGCGAAGCCGCGGAAGAGGGGATGGGGGGCGTCCGGCTTGGAGCGGAATTCAGGGTGGAACTGGCAGGCCACAAACCAAGGATGGCCGGGAATTTCCACCAGTTCGACCAAATCCCCCTTGGGGTAAGTGCCGCTGATCCGTAGGCCGGCCTTTTCCAGGGTGGCGCGGTGGGCGTTGTTAAACTCGTAGCGATGTCGGTGGCGCTCCCGGATCTCGGCGGCGCCGTACGCTTTTTGTGCAAGGGATCCGGAAGCCAATTGGCAGGCGTAATTCCCAAGACGCATGGTGGCCCCCTTGGCGCCGTTGGCGTCCTGGCCGGGCAGGAGGGTGATGACCGGCTCGGGGGTTTTGGGGTCAAACTCCGAACTGTGGGCTTTTTTCAGGCCGGCGACATCCCGGGCAAATTCGATCACCGCCACCTGCATACCAAGACAAAGCCCCAGATAGGGAATCTTATTTTCCCGCGCATAACGAACGGCAGAAATTTTCCCCTCAATTCCGCGTTCGCCAAAACCTCCGGGAACCAGAACGCCATCCGCGCCTTCCAACAGGGGTTCGGTGCCGCGCTTTTCGATTTCCTCGGCATCGATCCGTAGAAGCTCGACGCCCGTATCCTCGGCGGAGGCTGCGTGGAAGAGGGCCTCCGTCACGCTTTTGTAGGCGTCCGGAACCCCTAGATATTTTCCGACCATGGCGATCCGAGCGCGATATTTGGGATGGATCATTCTTCCCACCATCTGTTCCCAGTCCCTTAAGTCGGCCGGGGGCGCCTTCAGGTGGAGGTGGGTCAGCACGAGCTCATCCAACCTCTCGCGATGGAGCATTAGCGGGACTTCATAAATGGTGTGTTTGACATCCTGCTCCTCGATGACGGCCTCCACCGGAACATTGCAGAAGCTGGAGATTTTTTGGCGGGTTTCGCGGTCCACCGGGTGCTCGCTGCGGCAGATGAG
>RGGS01000499.1 GCA_010024525.1 Verrucomicrobiota bacterium
TAGGTGTTCGTGCCAGCCAGTGTCGCATTGCCGCCGGCGAGCGTGAAGGTGGTGCCGGTGCCGGCGATGGTGCCGGTGGAGGTTTGGTTTAGCAACCCTCCGTTCACTGTCACGCTGGAGTTGTTCATAGCGACGGAGAGGGTCAGCGTGCCGGCGCTGATCGTGGTGGCGCCGGTGTAGGTATTTTGCCCAGCGAGAGTGAGGTTTCCAAGGCCAGTTTTGGTGAGCGCACCGCTGCCCGATATGGCTCCGGAGAGGGTGGTGTTGTTTGAGTTGGTATCCCACGCAGTAGTGCCGCTGGAGAGGGTGAAGTTATTCGAGATGGCCATGGAGGCGGCTCCGCTTTGGAGGGTTATGGTATTGCCGGTGCCTGGGTCCAAAGTGACTGCGCCTGTCGAATTTCCGAAGGCGGTGCTGCTACCAGCGACGACCGTGCCGCCGGTGATCGAGGTGCCGCCGGTGTAGGTATTGGAACCACCGAGCGTGAGCGTGCCGGTGCCGGATTTGGTGAGGCCTGTGACACCGGCGAGATTGGCATTGATCGTGGTGTTGCCGGTGGCGGAGATAGTGATGGCCGTCAGCGCGGAGGTGGTGACATTGAGAGTGTTGGAGCCGTTGATTGTGACTTCCGGCTTGGAAATAGAGAGGGTGCTGAGTGTGTAGTCTTGACCACCGAGGGTGGTGGTGAGGTTTCCGGTTGGCGTGGAGGAATCAAATAAGACATTATATCCGGTTGTGGGCCCAACACCTACACCCGTGCCATCCGCACCTGCTGCCCAGTTGGCAAGGGTGGACCAATTTCCGCTAGTGGTGCCTGTCCAATAGGTATTTGTCTGTGAGGCGGCAGCCACGAGTTGCAGGGTATTAGGAACACTGGTGGAGAGGCTCCAAGTGAACGCACCGGCGGAGAAGGAGTTGGTATCCAGCGTCCAATTCGATGTGAGCCCTCCGCCGGCGTAGAGGAGATTCCAAGTGGTGGCAGCGGTGGGTGCGCTGACGAGGTTGAGCTGGATTTTGCCAGTTCCAGTGAGCGAGGCGTTGCCGTTTGTGGTGGAGAGGAAATCCGAGGAAGCACCATTGATGTCGAATTTCAAAAAGCTCGAGCCGGAGAGGTTGATATTCCCGGCGATGGTGCTATT
>RGGS01000500.1 GCA_010024525.1 Verrucomicrobiota bacterium
ATTCAGGAACACAAAAGGGTCGGGCTGCCCAGCGTCCAGTCCGGACCCTGGGGGGACATGCTGGTGTGGGACATCAAACTGCAGCAACCGGAGGAGTACCTCGGGTTTTTCAAGCTCTCCTCGGAGGGGCCCTTTTGGAATTTCGGGCCCGTGGGGGCAAAGACGGTGGATGTCATTCTTTCCTCGGCGGGTTGCTCGACCTCCGAGATTGAGCAGCTCTTGGCCTCGCGGGTGACCGCCCCGGGGGACGACTTTGTCATCCAGCCCGCCGAAAAACTCCTGCTCTCCCTGGATGCAAAGACCCGCTCCAGTCTTTATCTCAAGCTGGCCGCCAACCAAAAGAACTTCTATCAGGCCAACCCCATCCTCGTGCCGGGGGGGAACTTCCGGCAGCTCCTCCACGGCCAAATCCGGCATCCGGAGCGGATCCAGGAGATGTACCAAAAGCTTTGCTACGAGCGGAACGGGTTCACCTATTTCAGCGACCCGGAGGTGATTCTCCGCAAGCTGGACGGAGATCCCAAGGAGCGGGAGGCGTTCCTGAAGTTTCTCACCACGATCCGGGCGGTGATGGCCTCGATCCTGGTCAAGCCGAACACGGAGATCGATCTGCCGGTCATGTACTGGGGACTCCCCACGCCGGGATTGCGGATCAAAGACCTGTATCCGCTTTTTGAAGCCCAAAAATCCCTCCCCGGGGGCGGGGCCATCCCCATGGCGAATCTTTTGCCGGAGAAAGCCAGAAACCAGTTGTACAAAACCCCGCTGGCCTCGGCCAAGGACGAGGCACTTCCCGACTGCCATTTTGCGGCCCTCTCCTTCTTTTCCTCCAATCCGGATCCCCGCTTTGCCGACACCAACTTCGTCGCCCAGTACCTGGCCAACAACTACTATGAGATCGGAAAGCCGTCGCTGACGGGGGATTTGGTTCTCCTGGTCAACTCCCGCAACGTGCTCGTGCACACGGGGGTGCATCTAGCCGGGGACGTCGTCTATTCCAAAAACGGGGCCAATCTCGGGCAGCCTTGGGTATTGATGCGGGAAAAGGACATGATCGGGCTGTTCTCGACCCTGGAACCGGTGAACGTCCGCTACATGCGGTGGAACCGGTTGTAGGACCGGCCGGGGAGCTAGGCGGA